>NZ_JBJMQP010000129.1:0-38529 GCF_045802625.1 Hyalangium sp.
CTTGCGCAGCGCCTTGGCCTCGATCTGACGGATGCGCTCGCGCGTCACCTCGAAGTCCTGGCCCACCTCTTCCAGCGTGTGGTCGCTCTTCTCGCCGATGCCGAAGCGCATGCGCAGCACCTTCTCCTCGCGCGGCGTCAGCGTGGCCAGCACCTTCCGGGTCTGCTCGGCCAGGTTCATGTTGATGACCGCGTCCGCCGGCGACACCAGGCTCTTGTCCTCGATGAAGTCGCCCAGGTGGCTGTCCTCCTCCTCGCCGATGGGCGTCTCCAGGGAGATGGGCTCCTTGGCGATCTTCAGGACCTTGCGCACCTTGTCGAGCGGCAGCTCCATCTTCTCCGCGATCTCCTCGGGCGTCGGCTCGCGGCCGATCTCCTGCACCAGGTAGCGGCTGGTGCGGATGAGCTTGTTGATCGTCTCGATCATGTGCACCGGGATGCGGATGGTGCGGGCCTGATCAGCGATGGCGCGGGTGATGGCCTGGCGGATCCACCACGTGGCGTACGTGGAGAACTTGTAGCCGCGCTTGTACTCGAACTTGTCCACCGCCTTCATCAGGCCGATGTTGCCCTCCTGGATCAGGTCCAGGAACTGCAGGCCGCGGTTGGTGTACTTCTTCGCGATGGACACCACCAGGCGCAGGTTGGCCTCCACCAGCTCGCTCTTGGCGCGCTCGGCGCGCTTCTCGCCCAGGCGGATGGCGTCATAGTTGCGCCGCAGCGACTCGGCGGGGAGGTTGGCCTCCTCCTCCACCTTCTTGATCTTCCGCACGGCGGTGCGCACGTCGCGGTCCAGCGCCTCGAGCTGCTCGGGGGTGAAGTTGAGCTGCTTCTGGAGCTTCTTGGCGGTGTTCGGGTTCTCGCGCGACTCCTTCAGCTGAGGGCGCAGCTCCTTCATGTTCACGCCGTTGCGGCGCTCGATGTCCCGGAGCTCCTCCTCGGCCTTGTCCACGCGCTCGATGAGCTGGCGCAGGTTGAGGACGATGCGGTCCACCTGCTTCTTGTTGAGGCGCATCTCCTCCAGGACCTCCATCATCTTGGTCCGGAGATCCTTCACCTCCTGCTTCACTTCCTTCTTCTTGACGTCGGTGAGCTTCTTCTTGCCGGAGAGCTCCTCCTCCAGCACCTCGCAGTCCTTGGCGAACTTGCGGAAGCGCTCGATCTGCTTGTTGATCTGCTCGATCTTGTTGAGCTCGCTCTGGGCCAGCTGCTGGGGCTGCTCACCTTCGACGCCCTCCTCGGGAACGTCCTCGGCGCCCTCGGCCTGGGCCTCCTCGGGGGCGTCCTTGATGACGTCGCGCACGCGCAGCTTGCCCGTCTTCAGCTTGTTGCCGATGTCGAGGATGTCCGCCACGGCGACGCGGCAGGCCAGCATCGCGCGCAGCACTTCCTTCTCGCCCTCTTCAATGCGCTTGGCGATCTCCACCTCGCCCTCGCGGGTGAGCAGGCTCACGCTGCCCATCTTGCGCAGGTAGAGGCGGACCGGATCGTTCGACTTGCCACCCGGCTCGTCGTCCTCGTCCTGCTCCTCCTCGTCGGCCTCCTGCTTGTTCTCCTCCTCGACGGCGACGGTGGGCTTGATCTCGTTGGACTGCGCGGCCTTCTGCGCGTCGACGATCTCGATGTCGTTGTCGCCGAACATGCTCATCACGTCGTCGATCTGATCCGACGACACGATGTCCGCGGGCAGCGCGTCATTCACCTCGTCATAGGTGAGGAAGCCCTTCTCGCGGCCGGCGGCCAGCAGGTCCTTGACCTCCTTGCGCTCGGCGATGGCCTCCTCCTCGACTTCATCCTCGACGGCGTCGGGATCCACCTGGACGGCGGCGGCGGCCTCCTCGGCGGCCTCTTCCGGATCAATGTCATCCGCGGAGGCCTCGGTGCCGCCGTTCTTGCGCTTCTTCAGCTTCTCCGTGGCGGTGGCGACGGCCTCGGCTCGCTCCTCGGCAATGGCGGCGGCGGCCTTGGCTGCCCCCTTCGCCGCTGCCGCGGCGCTCTCCGCCCCCTTCTTCTTGCGGATCGTCGGATCCACCTTCTTCTTGGGCTTCACGGATCCCTTCGAGGGCTTCTGCGTCGGCATTCGGGTACTTCTCCTTAGAAAACAGGTGCTTGGCCTGGAGCGAGCCGGCCGATCTACAGCAAATTACTGAATAGTTACAAACGCGAACTCAAACCGGTTGCAGAGGGGCCTTTGTTCCCGGCACCGAGGGGCGGAGTTCTTCCTTGATCCGAGTCTGCAGGGCGAACAACGCGCTGCGCTCCACGAGCAGCCGTTTCGTCTCCTCCGTGAGCTCAGAGGCACCAGGAGTCTGCTTCATGGCCTTCTCTATATAGCGGAGCTGCTCCTCGACGCGCCGCAGTGTCAGCTTGCGGCAGATGGTGAGGAAGGCCTGCTCCAGGGCGGCGCCGCCCTCGGGGAGCTGGCGCAGGGCCACGTCGATGGCGCGCTTCACCGGCTCGGCGGCCTCGAAGAGCGCGTCCTCGGTGCCGCTGCCAGAGGTGGCCTGGGCCAGCACCACGCGCAGCCCTGTGTGTGATAGTTCGTCACACGCCCGGTATGGGTCCCTGGCCACGAGGCGGGGCTCGCGCAGGGTGGCGGCGACGTAGAAGGCCTCCATGGCGTCCGGAGGGCGCACCGGCGCGGGCTTGGGCGCGGCCCCGGCTCCAGGGGCGGGGCGCTGGCCGTTGGAGGCAGCGGGAGCAGGGGCGGGTTTGGGAGCGGGCTTGGAGGGGCGCAGGGCCGCCTCGAGATCTCCCACGGGCAGGCCGAAGTGGCCGCCCACGGCGTTGAGGAAGGCCGAGCGCACCAGCCCCAGAGGGAGCTGGGCTGCCATCGGCTTCAGCCGCTCGAGCGCCGCCATCTTTTCCTCGAAGCTCGCCTGGGCGCCGTTCGGGAGGACGCTGGCGAAGATATGGGAGGTGAGCGGCTGGGCATTCTGGAGCAGCCGCTCGACCCCGTCTGCTCCTTCTCGACGCGCGAAGGTGTCCGGATCATCCCCTTGTGGCAACAGGGCCACACGAGCGGCTGCTCCGGCGGCGAGCAGGGGACCGGCGAGCCGCTCGACGGCGTTAATGCCAGCCTGGTCTCCATCCAGCAGGAGGACGAGCTGCTGGGCCTCGGCGCGGCGCAGCAGCTGGAGGTGGCCCGGGGTGATGGCGGTGGAGCAGAGGGCCACGGCGTGGCGCACCCCCACCTGGTGCAGGCCGATGCAGTCGAAGTACCCCTCCACGAGGATGGCGGCCTTGCGCTTGCGGATCTCGTCGCGGGCCTGATCCATGCCGTAGAGCGTCTCGCTCTTGTTGTAGAGCCGGGACTCCTTGGAGTTGAGGTACTTGGGGCCCTCCTCGGCCCCCATCAAACGGCCGCCGAAGGCGATGGGGCGGCCCTCGGGGGCGCGGATGGGGATCATCAGCCGGCTGCGGAAGAAGTCGTAGTACCCGTCCGAGTTGTTGCGGCGCTGGACGAGGCCGGCGTTCACCGCCCACTCGATCATCCCCGAGCGGGTGAGCTTGTCGGCCAGCTGGCTCCAGGCGTTGGGGGCCCAGCCGAGCCCGAAGGCCTGGGCGGTCTCCTCGGAGACGCCGCGGTTGGCCAGGTACGTGCGGGCAGCTCGCCCCTCGTCCTGCCAGAGCAGGGCGCGGAAGTGCTCGGCGGCCAGATCCGTGACTTCCTTGAGCTGCTGGCGCTCCTTGGCGGTGGGATCCTGGGCGGCCTCGATGTCCACCCCCACCTCGCGGGCCAGATCCTTCACCGCGTCCACGAACGTCTTTCCCAGGTAGCGCTGGACGAAGGAGACCGCATCCCCGCTCGCCCGGCAGCCGTGGCAGAAGTAGAAGCGCTTCTCCGGGACGACGTAGAAGGAAGGGGTCTTCTCCTGGTGGAAGGGGCAGCGGCCCTTGTACTCGCGCCCGGCCTTCTTCAGCTCCACGTGGCGCGAGATCAGACCGACCAGGTCCACCCGCTCGAGGATTTCTTCGATCTTGTGCTCAGGGATCACGTGGCCTGACCCTCGGCTGGGGAAGTGCCGGAGAGCTTGCCCCACGGCTCCGACGTCCCGGGTCGGCTCTTCGGCGCCATGCTGCCTGGGAATCTAGTCCCTGGGCTCCTGGAGGGAAGAGGGGGGAGGGGGCCGCGCTGGCGTGGCATACGGCAGCTCTGCTCCAGCGGGGTAGGCACGGGTACGGCTCCTCCCACCGGATCAGCGCCGCTGAAGAGAGCGGACGCGACACAGCGGGCTGGGAGTAGCCATTAACTGCGGAACGGCGCGAGGGCAAGCTCCCGGCCCGGCGAGCGGGGCGGGAGCGGCGGATCCCGAATGATCAGGACAGCTTGGCCAGCTGCGCTTTGACTTCTTCGGAGATGGCGCGGCCCTCGGCGCGGCCCTGCACCTTCGGCTGGACGGCCTTCATCACCGCGCCCATGTCCTTGGGGCCCTTGGCGCCCACCGCGGCGATGGCGGCCTGCACCTCGGCGCGCAGATCGTCGGCGGACAGTTGCTTGGGCAGGTAGTTCTGGAGGATGGCGATCTCCGCCTCCTCCTTCTGGGCCATGTCATCCCGGCCGCCGGACTTGAACTGCTCCACGGAGTCGCGGCGCTGCTTGATCAGGGTGGCGATGACCTTTTCGATCCCGGCGTCATCCAGGGCCGAGGCGCCCGGCTCGACTTCCTTGTACTTCACCGCGCTCTTGAGCATGCGCAGGACGCTGAGGGTCAGCTCGTTCTTGGCGCGCATCGCGTCCTTGAGGTCCGCGTCGATGCGCTCTTTGAGGGTGGCCATGGCAATCACTCCATTCAAAGGGGGGAAGGGGTCGACGACGGTCGCGAGCCAGGGCATCTGACTCAGTGCAGCGCCCCGGCTCACTTCGGGCGGCTAGAACGACTTGCGCGCCTTCTTCACCGCGCGCTTCTTGGCGGCGAGGGCCTTCTTCTTGCGCTTCACGGAAGGCTTCTCGTAGTGCTCGCGCTTGCGGATCTCGGAGAGGATTCCCGCCTTCTCGGTGGCCTTCTTGAACCGCTTGAGGGCGCTCTCGATGGACTCACCCTCCTTGACTCGAATACCGGGCAATGCAGTCACCTCCTTCCGCTGTGCGTCAAAAGTCGTGAAAAGGGCAGCGGGTATGGCGCAGTGGCCCTGAAAACGCAAGAACGCCCGCCAAAAAGGCGCCCGCTCTTGGACTAGAGTAGGGCGCTCGTGACGCCCGCTCTGATCTTGCTCCTGGTGCTCTCGGCCGATCCCCGTGGTGGCACGGGGACCACCGACTGTTGGAGGGCCTGCCAGCGGCACGTCCAGGAGTCCTCCCTGAGGGCGAAGGTCTGTCAGTTGTGCATCACCGGCCAAGGCCCCCAGGACTGGGTGCTGGGGCTGGCCCTGGTGAAGCCGGTGCCTCTGAATGATCTGCGCTCGGCGCTCACGGACGAGGACTGGCGGGTGCGCTGGGCGGCCGTGCGAGCCGAGGCGAAGGTGCGTGGGGTGACCGAGCACCGCGCCCTGGCGGAGTGGGTGACGGGGCTTCAGCCGTCGGCGGACCTGCCCGCCTGCATCACCGCCGCCCGGGCTGCCGCCGAAGCGGGGGCCCACCCCACGGCCTTCCTCGTGGGCGCGGGGGAGAAGGGGCCCGCGGCCGCCGCGCGTGTGCAGGCCCGCAAGGGCGCCATCCGCGAGGCGCTGGAGGTGGAGCTGTACTCCGAGGACGCCGGGATCCGTCAGCGGGCGCTCTCCCATCTCGCCACCTTCCTCAAGGAGCCTCCCGCGCGGGTGGTGATCGACGCCATGCAGGGGCGCCCCGAGTCCTCGGATGCCGCCGCGGCGGCGGTCCTGCGGGACTATGCCGAGAGCAAGGAGCTCTCCGTGGGGCGGATGCTCGTCGAGGTGGCCCAGCCCGACAACCAGGAGCGCATCAACCGGCTCTTCGCGGTCTACTCCCAGGAGCTGCAGGCCCTGCAGCCGGAGCTCACCTCGGGAGACCCGGAGAAGCGCAGGCCCGCGGTGTTCAAGCTGCGGCTCTACGGCCCCCTGGCCCAGCGCGAGCTGGAGCGCGCTCTCCAGGATTCGGACTCCCGGGTGCGCCAGTCCGCCGCGCGGGGGCTGGCCAAGGCCGAGGGGCTCACGCTGATCCAGGCAGCCGGCAAGCGATTCACGTCGGGCGCGGAGCTCGCCGCGCAGCGGCCCTGGCTGGAGGCGCTGGCGCACGAGCAGAACTGCCAGGCCGCGCTGCTGGCCTTGGCGGAGGATGTGAAGCAGCCCGTGGCGGTCCGGGGAGAGGCGCTCGCCCAGCTGCCCGAGTGCGGCGAGTGGAGGTACGACCGCGCCTCGCGGGTGCTCCCCTTCTTGAAAGAGGCTCGGCCTCCCCTGAGGGCCGGAGCGCTGCGGGCGCTCGCGGGCGCCGGTGGCGAGGCAGTCAACGAGGCCATCCAGGCGGGTCTGGAGGATCCCGCCCCGGAGGTGGCCGTGGCGGCCATCGACACCGTGGCCCTCAAGCGGCAGACGGTGCTCGCGGATGCCGTCGCGGAGCGGCTCGGCTCGGAGCACGAGGAGGTCCGTCAGGCCGCGGCGCACGCGCTCGAGCGCATTGGAAAGGAGCGGCACGTCAGGGCGCTCTCCGAGTGTCTCCAGAAGGATCCCGCCCCCGCCGTCCGGGTGGCGGCGGCGCAGACGCTGGGGCTGCTCGGAGGGCCGTTCGCCCTGTCCGCGCTGAGCGAGGCGGCCCAGAAGGATCCGGACTCCCATGTGCAGCACGTGGCGCGTGAAGCGCTCAAGCACCTGGGGTTCAATCGTTGAAGCGGCCGCCGGCGCTCAGGGGCCGCTGACGGACTTGCCGTCCACCCGGTTCCGGCCCGCGCGCTTGGCGCGGTAGAGGTACTTGTCCGCCGCGGCCAGCAGATCCTCCGGCTGGGAGAAGTCCGAGTCCAGCAGCGTCGCCACGCCCAGGCTGATCGACACCTTGATGGGGGTGCCGCTGAAGATGAAGTCGCTGCGGTCCACCGCCACTCGGCACCGCTCGGCGCAGGCCGACGCCTGCTCCTCGGCGGACTCGCGCAGCATCAGCGCGAACTCCTCGCCGCCCCAGCGCGCCAGCAGATCCTCGGTGCGCACCGTGTCGCTCACCCGCTGGGCGATGCGCGTCAGCACGTAGTCCCCGGCCGGGTGCCCGTAGACGTCGTTGATCTTCTTGAAGTGGTCCACGTCGAACATCACCAGCGACAGCGGCACGCGGTGGCGCAGGCAGTAGGCGAACTCCTTGCGCAGCGTCTCCATGAAGTACTTCTTGTTGTAGAGCCGCGTGAGCCCGTCGCGCGTGGCCGACTCGTAGATGCTGCGCTGGTACTGCTCCTCGAGCTGATCCTGGATGGAGAACTTGAGGACCGTGTTCGAGCCGATCTGGATCTTGTCGCCGTCGTACAGCGGCGCGGTGTTCACTCGCAGGCCGTTGAGATACGTACCGTTGGTGCTGCCCAGGTCCACCAGCTGGAAGCGCCCGTCCCCCAGGGACACCACCTTGGCGTGCTTGCGGGAGATGCCGTCGTCCTCGACCTGGAACTGCGCCTCGGAGCTGCGCCCGAGGATCGTCTCCGAGCGATCCAGCTTGAACATCCGTCCGATCCCCGCGGCGGACTTGGCGCTGATGACGATCAGATAGGCGCTCTGCTGCTGAGCGTTGCTCAGCAGGTCCGCGATGGAATGGACGTTTGTCTTCTCCTCGGACATCTCGGACCCCATCTTAAGGGCCTGTAATTCGTGGCGGCAAGCAGACATACCTCCGATGTGGCACAGGAGGCGACTTCACCGGCCGTGGCCCCTGCCCCGCCGCCTCCGGGGCTCGCTGGGCGGCACGGGCGGGCGCCCGACCGTCAGTTCCCCGGCCACCGGGGCCTGGATGGCGCGTGCCACCGCCTCGGGGGAGGTGTGGTAGGCCAGCGCCTGCATCAACTTCACCATCGCCGCCGAGGGCGTCATGTCCGCTCCGCCGATGGCTCCCTCCTGGAGCGCCACCGCCCCGGACTCGTACAGGGTGAGGTCCACGCCGTTGCGGTAGGCCTGGCTCACCACCACCACGGGGATGCCTCGCTCCCGGGCCTGGGCGAACAGGGGGCGCAGCGAGCGGCCAAGGGAGGGATCGATGGGGAAGTTGCCCGCCCCGTACGCCTCCAGCACCAGGCCCTTCAGGTGGGGCAACAGCGCCAGGGGCAGCGCCGGGTCCAACCCCGGGTACACCTTGAGGAGGAAGACGCGCGGATCCAGCCGCTCCAGGGCGCGGAAGGCCCCCTTGGGCTTCAGGCCCGGCTCGAAGGTGGCATCCACCCCCAGCGTGCCGAGCACCGGGAAGTTGGGGCTCTCGAAGGCGTCGTACTCGGCCACCTTCACCTTGCGGGTGCGGTTGCCTCGGTAGAGGTGGGAGTCGAAGCAGATCGTCACCTCGCGCGGCCCGTTGAGCGCCGAGAGCACCGAGTCAATCAGGTTCAGCCGCGCATCCGTGCGGATCTCCCCCAGGGGGCGCTGCGAGCCGGTGAGCACCACCGGGCAGGGCAGCCCCCGGAGCAGGAAGGACAGCGCGCTGGCGGTGTAGGCCAGAGTGTCCGTGCCGTGCGTCACCACCGCGCCGTCGAACTCGGGCAGCCGCCGGTGCAGGTGGGTGGCCATGCGGCTCCACAGCTCGGGCTGCATCTCCGAGCTGTCCAGGTTGGAGAACAGCTCCAGCTCGATGTCGGCCAGCTCGAAGAGCTCGGGGACACGCGCCTTCAACGTCCGGAAGAAGGCCGAGGGGCGCAGCGCGGACGGCCGCCCTCCAGCCATCCCCAGCGTTCCCCCGGTATGCAGCAGAAGGACTTTGGGCATGGGGCCTTCACTGACAAAGCCCGCCTTCCTTTACAAGCCTTGCGCGCGTGGCTAAGACCCGCCGCGTGTTCTCCTACTGCTGGAAGCGTGCCGTCCTTCTGCTCGCCGCCGCGTCCCTGACCGGCCTGGCCTGTACCAAGAACCCCGAGGTGTCCCCCGCCGACAAGGCCGCGGTGACGCCTCCGCCCCCCGAGGCCGCCAAGGCCCCGGCCGCCACGCCCCCGGCCCCGGCCGCCGGCGATCCGGCCAACCCCGCCGCCTCGCTCGCGGGCATTCCGGGCATGGACTTCTCCTCGCTGCCGCCCGCGGCCCAGCGGGAGCTGGGCACCATCCTCAGCGACGAGTTCTGCTACTGCGGCTGCCCCCACACCGTGGGCGCCTGCCTGCGGCAGCACACCCCGTGCCGGCACGCCAAGCGGATGGCCCGGCTGGCGGCCACGTTCGTGGCGGACGGCGTGTCCGCCAGTGAGACGATCGTCGTGCTCTCCAAGTACTACGCCTCGTTCCGCGAGCCGCGCGCCGAGCTGAAGGTGGATCCGCGCATGTGCAAGGGCGACGCGAACGCCCAGGTGACGGTGGCGGAGTTCGCCGACTTCGAGTGCCCCCACTGCGCCCACGCCCGCCCGCTGCTGGACGAGTTCCAGAAGAAGAACGCCTCCAACGTGCGCCTGTGCTACCTGCCGTTCCCGCTGCCGGGCCACCCCAACGCCGTTCCCGCGGGGCAGGCGGCGCTGTGGGCGCGCGACCAGGGCAAGTTCTGGGAGATGCACGAGGCGCTCTTCGCCCACCAGGACAACCTGGCTCCCGCGGCGCTGCCGGCCATCGCCAACTCGATCGGCCTGCCGGGCGCCAAGCTCCAGGAAGTGCTCAAGGGGGACGCGTACAAGCAGGAGCTGGAGGGCTTCCGCGCCCAGGGCCGGGCCGTGGGCCTCACCGGCACGCCCTACATCTTCTTCAACGGCCGCCACTTCGAGCTGGTGCCTGACGTGGACCAGTTCACCCAGAGCCTCGAGGACGAGCTCGAGTGGCGCTCCAACCACAACGCTTGGGCCTCCGACTGACCCCCCAGGGATGACGCCGCCTCGCTTTCGCATCGACGGGTCTTCCCAACTCGTCCCCGAGGAGCGCACGAACCCGCCCGCGCTGGCGGGCCGCTCGGGCTCGTACGCGCTGATGCCTACGGGGCCGGATCTGCTCGTCTTCTCGCGCGTGCCCGCCGAGGGCCGCTCCATCCCCGCGCCCCGCGTGGTGCTCGCCGGGGATGCCGCCGGCTTCGCGCTCTCGGATCTGATCGCCTTCCTCAGCCAGTCGCGCTGGAGCGGCCTCATCCGCGTGCGCACGCCCGGCGGCGAGCGCTCCATCACCCTGCGCGAGGGCGAGGTGCGTGGGGCCAGCTCGGACGATCCGGCGGACAGGCTGGGCGAGGTGCTCATCCGCCTGGGCTACGTGGACCGGCCGAAGATCGAAGAGGTGCTGCGCGAGCAGTCGCCCTCGAAGGTGGGCCGCTCGTTGGTGGAGAAGGGCTACCTGCAGGCGCATGATCTCTTCAAGTGCGTCACCCACCAGGTAAGCGAGATCTTCCACGCGATCGTCCTGTGCCGCGAGGGCTCGTTCTTCCTCATTGATCAGCCGGTGGAGGACAAGTCCTCGCACACCATCCAGCTCACGACGCAGAGCCTGTTGATGGACAGCATCCGGAAGATCGACGAGATGGCGCACTTCCGGAAGCGCATCCCCCACGGGCGGCTCTACGTGGGCAAGAAGCGCGCCTCAGACGGCAAGCTGGAGGCGGATGAGGACCGGGTGCTGGCCATGCTGGACGGCAGGCGCACGCTGCTGGAGCTGGGCCACGCGGCCAAGCTGTCCGAGTTCGACATCACCAAGGTGGTCTTCCGGCTGCTCGAGGGCGGCTTCGCGGTGCTCTCCGAGACGCCGCTGTCCCCCGTGGCCGCGCCCTCGGAGAAGGTCTCCACGCCCGTGCCCTCCCGGGTGGCCGCCGCGGCGCGCCCGAGCCGGGTGGATCACCGCGAGGTGACGCGCGTCTTCAACCTCATCTTCCGGGAGATCCGGAACGAGGTGGCCAAGCAGGGCATGGACACCGAGTTCATCGCCGCGGCCAACGCGGCGCTCTCCGGCCAGGCGCTGACATCCTCGCCGGTGCTGGAGGGGCTGACGATCGCGGCGGATGGCACCCTGTCCGAGCAGCAGCTCGTCGAGGCCTTCGAGCGCCACCGCACGCACCTGGGCTCCGAGCCGATCGCCTCCTTTAAGCAGGCGCTCAGCGACGTGATGTTCTTCCTCCTCTTCCAGGCCGGAGAGCTGTTGGAGTCCCGCGCGGACGAGGATCTCGCCCGGCGCGTGAAGTTGCTGCTCTCCACGCTCGAGACGCCGTGACGGACCTGCCTCGGCTCACGGAGGGCGTGCCCGGCTGTGGTGGCGCGTTCAAGCTCGTCCCCGAGGACTTCGAGGTGGAGGAGCTGCCCGCGTACCTGCCCAGCGGGGAAGGGGAGCACCTCTTCCTCTGGGTGGAGAAGCGCGGCCGGGACACGCGCGAGGTGGTGCGTACGCTCGCCCAGGTGCTGGGGCTGCCCGAGGCGGAGATTGGCGTGGCGGGGATGAAGGATCGGCACGCCGTCACCCGGCAGTTGATCTCGGTGCCGGCGCGGACGGAGCCGAAGCTCGCGGGCTTCGAGCTGGAGGGCGTGCGCGTGGTGTGGGCCCGCAAGCACGGCAACAAGCTGCGGACCGGGCACCTCAAGGGCAACCGCTTCCGGCTGCGCCTGCGAGGCGTGAAGGACCTGGGCGCGGCGCGGGAGTCCTTCTCCCGGCTGGTGGCGAGGGGGGTGCCCAACTACTTCGGCGAGCAGCGCTTCGGGCGCGAGCGCGACAACGCGGACAAGGGCAAGCTGCTCCTGCTGGGCCAACGGCTGCCCAAGCGGCCGGATCGCTTCGAGCGGAAGATGTACCTGTCGGCCTTCCAGTCCCGCCTCTTCAACCGGGCGCTGGCCGCGCGGCTGCTCGCGGGCACCTTTGATCAGGCGCTCCTGGGGGATGTGCTGCGCAAGGAGGACACCGGCGGCCTCTTCGTCTGTGAGGCGCCCGAGGTGGACGGCCCGCGCGTGGCGGCCTTCGAGGTGAGCCCCGCCGGCCCCATGTTCGGCCCGAAGATGACGCCCGCGGCCCACGGCGTGGCGGAGGCCGAGGCGGCGCTGCTGGCCGAGGAGGGCATGACGCTCTCGGACTTCGTGCGCGGCGGCGGAGAGACGGAGGGCACCCGGAGGCCCTACCGCGTCCGGATCGGCAACCCCGAGTTCACCCCCGAGGGCGAGGACCTGCTGCTCGCCTTCGAGCTGCCCCGCGGCGCCTACGCCACGGAAGTGCTGGCCGAGCTGTTCAAGGAAGGCTGAGCCGAGGCAGGAGCGGGGTGGGGCGCGAGGCCCTCACCCCTGCTTCCGGGCGCCAACCCCCGCTTACGGAGCGGGAGGCGGCGGGTTGTTCTCGTCGATGATGTTGAACTCGGTCCGGCGGTTCTCCGCACGGCCCGCCTTGGTCGCGTTGGAGGAGATAGGCTTCGTCTCGCCGAAGCCCACCGCCTCCATCCGGCCCGGATCGATGCCCAGCTTGATGAGCTGCGCCATCACCGAGTCCGCGCGCTTCTGCGACAGCTTCAGGTTGGCCGTGTCGTTGCCCACCGAGTCCGTGTGGCCCTCGATGCGGATGTGCCTGATGGACGGCGTGTCCTTCAGCACCTGCGCCACGTCGCCCAGGATCGCGAAGCTCTCCTTGCCGATGATCTTCGCCGAGGACGTGCCGAACTTGATCTGCTTCTTGATCTCGATCTTGTCCTTCTTGACGACGACCAGCTTGTACTTCTTGGCGCAGCCCTTCTCCTCCTGGACACCGGGCTCCTCGGGGCAGGCGTCGAGCCGATCCGGGATGCCGTCCTTGTCCTTGTCGGTGTCGGGGCAGCCGCCGTTCTCGTTGGGGCCGGCGTCGGCCGGGCACTTGTCCAGCCGGTCCGGGATGCCGTCCTTGTCCTTGTCGGTATCCGGGCAGCCGCCGTTCTCGCTCGGGCCCTTGTCGTTCGGGCACTTGTCCTGACCGTCCGGGATGCCGTCACTGTCGTTGTCGAGATCCGGGCAGCCGTCGTCGTCCTGGAAGCCGTCCTTGTCCTCGGGCTCGTCCGGGCACTTGTCCAGCTTGTCGGGCACGCCGTCGCCGTCCTTGTCCGTGACGGGGCAGCCGAGGTTCTGGATCGGCCCCGCCTCGTTCGGGCACTTGTCCGCCGTGTCGACGATGCCGTCGTTGTCGTTGTCCAGCTCGGGGCAGCCGTCCTCGTCCTGGAAGCCGTCGTGGTCCTCGGCCTGGTCCGGGCACTTGTCCAGCTTGTCGACGATGCCGTCGTTGTCGCGATCCTTCGGCGCCTCCTCCGGGCAGCCGTTGTTGTCCTTCAGGCCGGGGATGAGCGGGCACTTGTCGTCCGCGTCCAGCACCCCGTCCTTGTCGTTGTCCGGCTCGGGGCAGCCGTCCTGGTCCTCGAAGCCGTCCTTGTCCTCGGGCTGATCCGGGCACGGATCGTCCTTGTCGAGGATCCCATCCCCGTCGCGGTCCGTCTCCTCGATCCGCACCACCACCTGCTGCTGCTGCTGGTCGGGCGGCTTGACCGGCGTCTGCGTCTGGGTCTGGTCGGGCGGCTTGACCGGCGTCTGGACCTGATCGGGCTTCTCGCGGACCACCACCTGCTTGGGGCCGCAGTTCTTGGAGAGCTCCAGCGCCTGCTTGATGGCCACTTCCGCGGTGCGGATGTGCTCGGAGGCGCGGAAGCTGCTGCCCTGGCTCAGCTCGCCCTTGGCGAAGTCCAGGTTGGCTTCGGCCGTGGCCAGCTCGACGGGGGCGCAGCGGAGGGCACCGGTACGGCGGGCGCGCTCCACGTCCGCTTGGATGACCTCCGAGTCAGCGCGGATCTTCGAGCCGCTGACGCAGGCGGAGCAGGCAAGGAGCAGCGCTGAGACGAGGAGTCGCTTCATCGGAGGGTGCTCACGCTTCAGGGGGTGGGGCGGTTGTCGCCGGAGGTGACGTCCGTGCCGGCGTTGGCGGCGGCCATGGCCTTCTCACGGGCCTCGTTGGCGTACTTGGAGGCCTTCACCGCGAAGTCGACGCCAGCCTGGTAGTCCGAGTAGCTGACCTCCTCGCGCGCCTTGTGGATGTAGAGGTTGGCGGCGGTCCACTCGTAGGGGGCCAGCTTGTCGGCGCCCGCGGTGCGCGCGGCCTGGATCTGCACCTCGGCGTCGAGGATGTTGGAGGTGGAGCGCACCGGGCCGCACCCGGCGAGGGCGCCCGCCAATGCCACCAGTACCGTCAACTGCTTCATGGAGAGGCCTTGGGGTGAGGGGCTGGAAGACGAATGTTCAGGTCGTATCAATCGAGTCCAGGGGGGTCAAGAATCGGGCATATCCCACCGGCAGGCGAGCTGCCCTGGCCAAGGTTTTGACAGGCTGGCGCGGCCCTTGTCATCGTCCGACACCGTGCGCCTGCCCTCCCGTTCCTTAGGCCTTGCTCTTTTCCTGCTCGCCGCCGTGGCGCTTGCGGGGCCTCGCTCCGCCCAGAAGCGGCTCGGCAGCCGGGCCGAGATAGATGATCAGATCGACCAGCTCGTCCGAGGCGGCTCGGTGCCCAGCACCCTCTCGCGCCTGCGCTACCTGGGCGAGCGAGACTACGCCGCCGAGAAGCTCCAGGAGCACCTGCACAAGGTGCTGGAGGAGCGCTCCCGCCGCAACCTCGCCGCCGTGCTGGCCGGGCTGGAGGCGCGCAGCGCGGAGCCCGCCCTGGTGAAGCTGGCCTCGGACGGGGACAGCACGGTGCGCATGTACGCGGCGCAGGGGCTGGGCAAGCTGCACAGCCACAGCGTGAACGTGCTGGTGCCGCTGCTGGAGGACAAGAGCATCGGGGTGCGCAAGGAGGCGGCCCGGGCGCTGGGGGCCTCGCGCAACGCCGCCATGAGCAAGCTGCTGCTCGCCGCGGCCAAGAAGGAGCCCGAGCTGGAGGTGCGCGCCGAGATGCTCGTGGCGGCCGGGCAGGCCGGGGACGCCAAGCAGGCCCCCGCGCTCAAGGCGTACCTCACCAGCGACTCGGAGATCACCCGCTTCGCCGCGGCCAAGGGGCTGTGCCTGCTGGGCTCGCCGGACGGCTTCGCCTTCGCCAACAAGCTGCTGGGCTCGCAGGATCGCTTCACGCGCCGCCAGGGGCTGGAGCTGTATGAGGGAGTGCCCGCGAAGAAGGCCACGCCCGTGCTCTCCCCGCTGCTCAAGGATCCGGACCGGACGCTCGCCGCGAGCGCCGCGCGCCTCATGTACCAGGGCGGGGACAAGAAGATGCTGGAGTGGCTGGTGGTGGCCTCCTTCCAGGCCAAGGGCGACGAGAAGCTCGCCTACGAGAAGGAGCTGGAGACGCTGCAGCTGGCCGATGACGAGCGCAAGGCCATCCTGCGCAAGGCGGGCCTGGAGAAATGATCGGGCTCGCCGTCGCGCTCACCTCGGCGGTGCTGCTGGCGCAGGCTCCCACCGCTCCCGTGCCCGGGGGCTGGGCGGCCCTGACTCCCGAGCAGCGCGCCATCCTCCTGAAGGCCGCCGAGCCTGGGGCCCCCATCGATCAGCGGCTGCTGCACGTGAGCGAGCGTTTCCTCGGCACGCCCTACGTGGCCTCTCCGCTGGGAGAGGGCAGCGGGGTGGATCCGGATCCGACGTTCCGCACGGACGCCGTGGACTGCCTCACCTTCGTGGAGGAGACGATGGCGCTCAGCCTGGCGCGCCAGGACTCCGAGGTGCCCTCGCTGCTCGAGCACATCCGCTACGCCAGCACCCCCGTGTACGAGGATCGCAACCACCTGATGGAGGCCCAGTGGCTGCCCAACAACCTCCGCAAGGGCTTCCTGGTGGATGTGACGCGGCGCTACGGCGGCGAGGACACCGTCCAGGTCCAGAAGGTCCTCACCCCGCGCACGTGGACCTCCAAGTCCTCGCTGGAGCTGAAGCTGCCCAAGGAGCGGCAGCCGGTGGGGACGTTCCCGCTCAACATCATCCCCCTGGAGCGGCTGCTGGCGCACGCGCGGCAGGTGCCCTCGGGCACCATCATGGTGATCGTCCGCGAGGATCTTCCGCTCAAGGCCACCCGCATCACCCACCTGGGCTTCGTGGTGCAGAAGGGCAAGCGCACGTGGCTGCGCCACGCGGCGCGCAATGGCTTCTACCGCGTCGTGGACGAGGACCTGGAGACGTTCCTCGCGCGCAACTCGCGCTACACCAAGTGGAAGGTGACGGGGGTGAGCCTCTTCGAGGCCCACCGCCCCGCCGAGGCAGGCGGGGGAGCCGTCGTCCGCTCCCAGTGAGGCCGGGAGCTCAGGGAGCCGGGTTCGCGGCGCTCGTGGCCTCGGTCTCGAGCTCCTCTTCCTCGGCGGCCTTGGCGGCCTCGTCCGAGGTGGCGTCCAGCCGCGCCTTCTCCTGGGCCAGCAGCTCCGTGGCCTTGGCCACGTGCTCCTCGGGCACGAGGATCTCCCACCAGGGGTGCGGGTTGCCCGTGGTCAGCACGTCCACGGTGCCGCCCCGGCGCGGCCGCGAGAAGACGGGGATGTGTTCAGCTTCCAACAGCCGGACGTAGTCCTCGGCGGTGAGCGGGTCCTCGGCGGTGCCCACCCGGAGGAACTCACGGGTGTCCTGCTCCGAGTTCGGTATCAGCCCCCGCGCTCGCATCGTCTCGGCGTCCACGAGCTGACTCCCGGGACAGTCGGCGCACTCCGTCACGTGGTCCTGATACTCCGAGCCGCACTCTGCGCAGTATTTCATGCTCCCTCCGTGCCCCACATAGTGGGTCCGGCCCTCGAAATTAGCACGGGGGGATCAGTGGCGAGCGGACTCCCCCAGACTTTCCACTGCAGCGGACAGTCGGTCCACGTCGATGGGCTTGCGCAGCACCACGTCGCAGTGCTCGGAGCCTGCCACCTGTGCGTAGCCGGACACGAGGATGATGCGAGCCTCCGGGCACTGCTCCTTCACCCGCTGGGCCAGCGCCGTGCCACACAGGCCCGGCAGGGACTCATCCGTGACGATGACGTCCGGGTGATCGGCCTCGAAGGCGGCCAGCCCGGCCAGCCCGTCGTCTGCCGTGCGGACCTCGAAGTCGACCTCCAGGATCTCCGCCAGCAGCTCCCGGCTGTCGCCGTCGTCCTCCACGAGCAACACCTTGATGCGGTCCGTGCCAGTGCCCATGCGCCTGAGCAACCCACGTGATCGCGCGAAACGTCCTGAGGTGCGGGAGGGCTCCACTCCCTGGCCGCACGGGAAGCAAGGGAGCAGGGAATGTCCCCCTCACCAGCCAGCGCAACACTGTCCATCTTCAAGGCCGGAGGTGATGGCATGAAGGTGTTGATGCGAGGCGTGCACCTGTCCCTCACGGACGGGCTGAAGGCATATGTGACGGAGCACCTGGTGGATCACATCGAGCGGCTGTGTGACGACCAGGAGGCTTCAGAGATCGACATCTCGCTGGTGGACATCAACGGCCCCAAGGGTGGGGTGGACAAGGAGTGCCGCGTGACGGTGCGGCTGCCGGGCCTGTCGGCCATCCATGTCACCGAGACGTCCGAGACGCTGCACCAGGCCATTGATGCGTCGCGAGACCGGATGGAGAACGCGCTGAAGCGGACGCTGGAGCGACGGCGCGATGTGTCGAACCAGGGGCTGCCCCAGGACGTGGCGTCCGACGCGTCCACCTATTGAGCGAGCGGGAGGGCAGGGGCTCGGGTTCCCAGGTTCTTGCTGGGCACCCGAGCCTGAAGGTAGAGCCCACGCCGATTCTTGCTGGCCCAGAGCGGTGGACGCTATAAGCGGAACCCTCACCCACCGGGGCTAAAGGACGGCGATGGTTCGCGTCAAGTTCCTCATTTTCGCACTCCTGGCCCTCGGGCTGGGGCTGGCTCACCTCTCCCTGCTGTCGAAGCCGCTGGGAGATCACGCGATCGAGGAGGCGCAGTCCCAGGCTGCCTCCGGCACCGCCGAGGTGGTTCGCACGCTCGAGGCGCGCCGTGGCCTCGTCCGAGCGCTGGCGCTGAAGCTGGCCACGAGCGCCGAGCTGGCCACTGCCGCGCAGGACATGATCGGCCCGGGCGCGCCAACCGCCGAGTACTTCGCTCCCGTGCGCGCCGCCGCCGAGGCCGCGCTGCCCAAGGATCTGCCGGGCGTGGTGATTGGCGTGGTGACGCCGGGCGGCGCCTGGTACGTGCGCGCCGGAGAGGAGCCCTCCTCGGAGGCCTCCAAGCTGGATGTGAAGGCGCTGACGCAGGCGGAGGCCCCGGCGGTGGTGGAGGCCTTCGGCGCTCCGCACGCCTTCGCCTCGGTGCCGCTGGTGTGGAAGTTCATCCGCGTGCCGGGCGCGGAGAAGCTGGACACCCAGCTCGCCGCGACGCTGGTGGTGGGCGTGCCGCTGCTGCCGGCCAATGCCCTGGAGGATGCGGTCAAGGCCTCGGGGACCACGGCGCTCGGGCTCGTGAAGGAGGACGCGCTGGTGGCCAGCGCTGGCGCCGAGAAGGATCAGCTCGAGAAGGCCAAGGGCTCGCTCAAGGCGGGCCAGCCGGGCGTCGTCGTTCGCAGCGGCCAGAGCGCCATGCTGGGCCCCGTGAAGCTGCCGGTGCTCACCAGTGGCAAGGACTACATGGGCGGCCAGGCGCCGCTCGCGGTGGGCAGCCGCCGCGCCGTGGAGGGTACTCCCTACGAGGTGGTGGCCCTGGCCAGCACGCCGCTGATCGGCACGCTCGCGGCGTATCAGCGCAGCGCGCTCCTCGGGCTCGCGGGGCTGCTCGCGCTGAGCCTGGTGTGGACGGTGCTCATGGGCTCCGGCAAGCGCGGGGACGAGGCGGCTTCTGAGACGGGAGGAGATACGCTTGGGCTCAGCAGTGCGCTGGCGAACATGCCCGCGGCCCCGGCTCCCGCTCCGGAGGCTCAGGCCTTCGCCGCGCCGCCGCCCGCCGCCGAGCCTCCTCCCGCCATGCACCCTGGGCTCGAGCTGAACTCCGCCGAGCCCATGGACGCGCCCGCGAACGATTTCCCGTTTGCTTCGCCTCCCTCGCACCCTAAGGCGCCCGCTCCCATGGCGGCTCCTGAGCCTGAGCCGGCTCCCTTCGCGTTCGCGCCGCCTCCTGAGCAGCAGCAGCCGTTCGATGCGCAGCCCTTTGGCTCGCCGGAGCCGCAGGATCCCTTCAGCACGCTGCCCTATGGCGGCTCCGCTCCGATGCCGTTCGATGCCGAGCCGCAGCCGGCACCGCCGCCCGGCCAGAATGGGGTCTCCACGGCCGCGCCTCGGGCGGGGGCGTTCCACTTCGAGGAGCTGCCCACGGCGGCGTACTCGCTCCAGCAGGCGGCGGATCCGTACGCCGCCGCGGCCGCGATGGACAGCGACGACAACCCGGAGACGACGCGCGTGGCCGCCATTCCGCGCGAGCTGCTCCAGGCCGCCGCGCGTCCTCCGACCCAGGAGATGCCCCTGCCCGCGCAGTTGGCCGCGCCTCCGCCGGCCCCGGCCGTGGCGCCTGTGCCTTGGAACGAGCCGGCTCCGCAGGCCATCCCGCTCCCGGGCGCGGCCTACCAGCAGTTCCTGGGCAACTCGGGCGATGCCTTCTCCGAGGAGGAGTTCCACTTCCAGGAGGTCTTCCGGGAGTTCGTCCTCACGCGCGAGCGGTGCAGCGAGCCATCCGACGGCCTCACGTACGACAAGTTCGTGCAGAAGCTGCGCAAGAACAAGGAGCAGCTCGTCCAGAAGTACGCGTGCCGGACGGTGAAGTTCCAGGTCTACGTGAAGGAGGGCAAGGCCGCCCTCAAGGCCACGCCCGTCAAGGACTGAGCCTCGAGGACCGGGTCAGAGGGCGCGCGGCAGCACCACGCTGAAGCGCGCGCCCTGGCCCGGCTCCCCGCTCACCTCCAGCTTGCCGCCGTGCTCCTGGAGGATGCGCGCGGCGATGGCCAGCCCCAGCCCGGTGCCGCCCTCCTTGGTGGTGAAGTAGGGCTCGAAGATGCGGGCGCGGTGCTCGGGAGGGATGCCCGGGCCGGTGTCCTCCACCTCGACGATCGCGTCCGTCTCCGTGCCCTTCACTCGCACGCGCACGGAGCCGCCCTTGTCCTTCATGGCCTCCTCCGCGTTCTTCACCAGGTTCACCAGCACCTGGGTGAGCTGATCACGGTCGGCCTTCGCCACCACGCCCGTCTGGAGCGTGGGCAGCAGGGTGATGCCCTCCGGCGGCGTGGCGTAGAGCGACAGCACGCTCTGGGCGAGCTCGCCCAGGTCCACCGGCTCCAACTGCGGCTTCGGCAGCCGCGCGAACCGGCTGAACTCGTCGACGATGCGCCGCAGCCGATCCACCTCCTCCAGCACCACGGCGGCGCTCTCTCGGAACAGGGCGGGGAAGCGCGAGTCCTGGGCGCTCTGCGCGGCCAGCAGCGTCTCCAGCGACATCTGGATGGGAGTGAGGGGGTTCTTGATCTCGTGCGCCAGCCGCCGGGCCACCTCCTGCCACGCGGCGATGCGCTCGCTGGCCACCAGCCGCTCGGTGGTGGAGCGCAGCTCGGACGTCATGTGGTTGAAGGCGCGCACCAACTGCTCCACCTCGCCGCTGGCCTGGACCGTCACCTGCACGTCCCGCGCGCCCTCGGCCACGCGGCGAGCGCCCTCGGTGAGCGCCTCGACGGGGCGGGTGATGCGCAGGGACATCAACAGCCCCAGCAGCACCGCGAAGCCCAGCCCCGAGGCGGCCAGCAGGAGGAAGGCGCCGGTGACGCCTCGCTCCGCCTCCAGCACCGCCGCGCGGCTGAAGATGAGCCGCACCTCGGCCGCGTCCCCCAGCGTGAGCACTCGCTCCACCGTGGGCGGCGCGGCGCTGCCGGCATGGGCCACCTCCGCGCCCCCCGAGCGCAGGGAGACCTCGGCCTGGGTGATGCGCGCCAGGTGCTGGGCGAGCCCCTCATCCAGCAGCACCCCGCCCACGACCCACAGGCGCAGATCCCCGTAGTCCTTCGGGCGCGCGGTGACGAGCGCGGGCACGTCCTTCAGCCCCTCGTCGCTGCGCACGCTCACGCGCACCGGGACAGGCTTGGGCGTCTTCTGCTGGGTGACGGCGAACAGCTCCGGATCCGGATCTCCCCGGCGCGCGGGCAGGTGCCCGGAGGACAGCGTCAGGCCCTGGCGATCGAAGAGGCTGAGCACCGTGAGGCCTCGGCTCTTCATCAGCCCCTCGGCGGTGTCGGCCTGGATGGCGCGGGTGGGCGACTCGCGAGCGTCGCGGGCCAGATCCTCCATCGCCGTGCTCTCCACCAGCTCCTCGATGGCGCGCCGGGCTCGCTCGGCGGAGCGCTCCAGCGCCTCCTGGGCGGAGGTGGTGGCGCCCTCCATCCGGGTGTCGAGCTCCCGCGAGAGCGTGGTGCGCAGGCGGTTGAGGGAGAGAGGGACCACCACCGCCAGCGGCACCAGCGCGAGCAGGGCGAAGGCGAGCGCGAGCCGAGTCCTCAATCGCATGGGAGGTTCCTCACCGTTGAGTGGCCGCGGGTGGAGGCTCGGCTGGCACCAGGTACACCCCGTCGAGCACCGGCAGCCCCTGCGCGTCCATCACGAGCCCGCCGAGCTCCGAGGCCGCGCGCACGCCGATCCCCTGGGCGTACAAGGGCAGGATCGGCACCGTGGGGCCCAGCGCCACCGCTCGGTCGCGGGCCCGGGCATCCCGCGCCATCGGATCGGCGATCGAGCCGATGAGGGGCAGCTCCACGCCGAGCAGATCCTTCCGCCCGGACGCATCCAGCACCACGGCGAGCGCTGGGCCAGGAATAGGAGGCAGCATCAAGGATTGGAGCATCAGATCGAAGTCGCCCTTGGCCCAGCGGATGCGAAGCAGCGTGCGGGACAGCGGCTCCAGGGCGACCTTGTAGCCGCGGTCGTGGAGCTTCACTTGGATGCGCTCGGCCACCGCGCGCTGGTCCTCGTTGGTGGCGTCGTAGACCAGCGTCACCATCTTGGCGCCCGCCGCGGCGGGAGCACTCGGACGAGGCTTGGGCGGCTGGGGCAGTAGCGCGGGCGGCAGCAGGTACGGCATGGGCACCGCCGGCGCGTGGACGAAGAGGCGGGTGAGATCCTCCCGGTCGATGGCGCTCTCGAAGGCCTGGCGGAAGTCCGCGGGCACCCGGCGGGGCGAGAAGGTGAGGTACGTGGCATAGAGCGCTGGACCCGTGAGGGCACCTGGCTCGGGGAGCGCGCCCAGCTCGAGCTGCACCTCTCTCTCTTTCGAGCTCCACATCCGCACGAGCCCTCGATCATCCGTCGGCCTGAGCAGGATCTGATCCAGATAGGGCCGGCCCTCGGGGTAGCCGAGCCGATACTCCAGCAGCCCCTTGGTGGCGGTGGCGGCGAACGGGCCCAGCGAGGGCGCCACGGTGGTCAGTGGCAGCGCGAGCGCGGGGTGGCACAGCGAGCGCTCCAGGTCCGGCCAGGGGAATGACAGGGACAGCTCCAGCGTGCCGCCACTGGCGACGAGCTGCCGGGCATCTTTGACGGGAAAGAGGAGGGCTCGGTAGGGCGTGGGCGCCTCGGGGCCCGTGATCTGCGCCCACGCGTGGGCCAGCGTGTTGGCCAGCGCGAGCGAGGGCAGGGTGAGGTGCACCGTCTGGGGCATGGACCGGGACATCTCGCGGGCGATGCCCAGGTGAGGCGCGCCGTTCGTGTCGAGCCGGCAGACAGGGCGGGACAGGAGGCTGAACAGCGTGGCATCCACCGGCGAGTCCGAGACGGTGGGATCTCCGAGCGGCTCGGTGGAGCCCGTGTGGGCCACGCGCAGCTGGCCGCCATAGGGGATGCGGCCGGCCGCGAGCCCGGACGTGGCACCGAGGAGGAGGAGGCTGACAAGAGCGTGGCGGAGCGTCATGGCCCACCCTGGCGCATGAGGAAGACTTCACCGGTGCCGTCCGGGTGCCACAGGCCCACCAGCACCTCGCGCTGCCGGTCTCCGTCGAGCTCGGCCGTGACGACCTGGAGGGCGCGGCCCGGAGGCAGGGCGCTCTGCCAGAGGGCGCCATGGCTGGTGGGATCGTCCCCGGCGAGCGGGTAGACGCGCACCGTGTCCGGCAAGGGGAAGAGCTGAGGCGAGGTGGTGATCAGCTCCGGCGTCCCGTCTCCATCCAGGTCTCCGAGCGCGCTGCCAGCCCCGAGCCCCGTGATGTGGACGGGCGGAGTGGTGGGGCGCGGGTAGAGCGAGGCCGAGCCGTCCAGGTGGACGAAGAGCATGCGCGGGGGAACGATGCTCGCGGTGGTGAAGGGCGCGGGGACCGTGAGGAGCCTTCCCTCGCCGAGCCGCACCTCGGGCAGGAAGGTCGTCTGGCCTGGGGTGAAGGTGCCTCGCTCGTTGACGCCTAGCGGGGCCGCATCCAGCGCGCCCATGGGGCGCAGCGTGCCCTTGGCCTTGTCGAACGTGAGCACCTCGCCGTGCGCGTAGCGAGCGGACCAGGCCGCGATCCGCGCGGGCTGCGGCTGGGGGAGGACGGCCACCATGCCGAAGGGCTCGCGAGGGGGCGCGCCGCTCAACGGGAGGCTCTCCATCTCCCGGCGCGCGAGCAGGCGCCCATCCGCGGCGAAGACGGAGACGGCGCGCTCGGTGAGGACGATCACCTCATCCTTGCCATCCCCATCCAGGTCGCCCGCGGCGAGGCCGGCCGGAGCCTGTTCGAGCCGGATCAGCACCGCCCCCATGAGGCGCACCGGGCGAGGCCCCATCGACATGGACATCGAAGGCGAGGAGGACGTCAGGGGCGTGATGGCGGCGAGGGCCAGGGCTCCCGCATCCGCCTCCACCGCGCGGACGATGGCGGCGGCGGGAGTCTCGGGGCGGCTGGGAGTGCGCCCGGACCAGAAGTTCACCCAGGTCCCCAGCAAGTCTCCGCGGGCGCTCAGCTCTCCGCCCTGCACAGAGACGGTGAGGCGCACCAGCGAACGGAGCCCCTTCTCCCGGGCGAGGTTCTCGGCAGCCTCGGGGGAGGGCGCCTCCAGCACAGCGGGGCCCAGCTCCGCGGTGGCGAGCCGGGAGGCCAGCAGCGTTCCAACCGCCCGCTGCAGCTCGAGAGAAGCGCCGCTCATATGCAGCGCGACCGGCGGCTCCGGCTTGAGCGCGACCACGTCCTCGGCCACGAGCTGCACCAGCCGCTCGACGGAGGGCGGACCGGACGGATTGGAGGACAGCGCGGCCGCGGCGGGAGCCTTCACGGGCGGCGGCTCGGCGGCGAGGGCGAGCGTCGACAGCAGCAGCGTGGCGAGGGCTCGGCGCAAGGTCATCTCCGCTTGCCGTCCTCGAGGAAGAAGTTGCTCGTGTCCACCTGGCCCACCGGAGGCGCCACGGCGGTGGGCTGGGTGCCCTCGAGGAAGGACTCGAGCCGGCCCGGCATGGAGTTGCCCGCGAGCAGGCCCGTGGCCGGATCCACGCGCACCTGGACGATGCCGGGCGGCACCTCGAAGTCGCGCACGGGCAGGCCCTGGTGCGCCACGCGCATGAAGTCCAGCCAGATGGGCAGCGCTGCCCTGCCACCCGTCTCGGCGCTGCCCAGGGGCGTGGCGTCATCGAAGCCCACCCAGGCGCTGGCCACCCAGTCCATGGTGTAGCCCGAGAACCAGGTGTCCTTGGAATCGCTGGTGGTGCCCGTCTTACCGGCCGCGGGGCGGTTCAGCTCCTTCACCGCCGTGGCCGTGCCCTCCTCCACCACGCTGCGCATGAGCGTGGTGGTGAGGTACGCCACCGCCGGGGGCAGCGTCTCCTCGAAGGCGGGCGTGTGCTCCTCCAGCACCTTGCCCAGGGACGTCTCGACGCGCAGCAGCAGGAGCGGCTCCGTGTAGCGGCCGTTGGACTGGAGCGTGGCGTAGGCGTTGGCGGCTTCCAGCATCGTCACCTCGCCCGTGCCGAGCGCCAGCGTGAAGTTCTCCGGCAGCGGCGAGTGGATGCCGGCTCGGCGCGCGTACTCGATGGCCGCCTGCGGGGTGATGGCCTCGATGAGCCGCACGGAGACGGTGTTCTTGGACTTGGTGAGCGCGGTACGCAGCGTCATGGGGCCCTCGAACTTGCCGTCGAAGTTCTTCGGCTTCCACTGCTTGCCGGTGTACGGGTCGCGGAAGGCCTCGGGCGCGTCGTTCAACGTGCTCAGCGGCGTGAAGCGCCCACTGCCCAGCGCGGCGGCGTAGAGGAAGGGCTTGAAGGACGAGCCCGGCTGCCGGTGGGCCTGCGTGGCGCGGTTGAAGGGCGAGCGCTCGAAGTCGTAGCCGCCCACCAGCGCCACCACGTTCCGGTTGGCCGGGTTGATCACCACCAGGCCGCCCTGCACCACGGGGACCTGATCGAGCGTGGCCTCGATGGCGGCGGGGGCCGGCAGCGCCTTGAGGACGCGCACGCGCACCAGCTCTCCCACCTGGAGGACGTCCGAGATGCTCGACGGTGAGCCCTTGCCCTTCTGGCGAGCCCACTTCACGGCGGGGAAGGCGATCTCCGCGGTGCGGCTCACGAGATCCACCTTGGCCACGCCCTTCTTGTCATCCACCTCGGTGACGTAGCCCGCCAGGCGCAGGCCCTCCTTCAGCGGGCGCAGGGGGATGGAGGCCACCAGCGCCTCCTCGGTGGAGGGAGGCGCCTCTTCCTCGGGGTTGAGCTCGGGCCGCTGCTCCTCCGCGCCATCGTCCTCGTCGGTGGCCTTCGGCTCCTCGCCGGGCCTGGCCAGCGGGGCGAGGTCCGCCACGTACTCCGCGTCCTTCTGCCGCCGGCCCGCCTCCTCGATGCGGTGATCGATCTGCGCCTTGAGACGCGCGAAGCGGTCGGGCTCCATCGTGCCCAGCGGGCCGCGGTAGCCCTGGCGCCGGTCCACCGCCTCCAGGCCGGTGCGCACCGCCTCCTCCGCCGTGGCCTGCAGACTGGGCACCATGGCGATGCTCACGCGCAGCCCCCCCTCGAGCACCGCCTGCTCTCCATAGCGCTCGATGAGGGTGCGGCGAATCTCCTCGGCGTAGTACCCGCCCACCAGAGGCGGAGGCCGAGGCGCCAGGACGATGGGCTTTTCCAGCTCCGGCTGCACCAGCTCCTTGGGCAGGAAGTGGTGCTCGGCGAGCTGGCCCAGCACGTAGCGCTGGCGCGCCTTGGCGCGCACGATGTTCGTCTCCGGGTTGATGCGGTTGGGGGACTGCGGCGTGCCCCCGAGCACCGCGGCCTCGCCGATGCTCAGATCCTTGGCGTGCTTGCCGAAGTAGTAGAGCGAGGCCTCCTCCAGGCCGTAGCGCTTGTGCCCGTAGTAGATCTGGTTGATGTAGAGGTTGAGGATCTGATCCTTGGTGAGCGTCTGCTCCACGCGCGGGGTGAGGATCCACTCGCGGATCTTCCGGCCCAGGCTGCGCTCGGGGGTGAGCAGCATGTTCTTCACCACCTGCTGCGTGATGGTGGAGGCGCCCGACTTGCGGCTGCCCGGGATGAGGTTCTTGATGGTCGCGCGGGTGATGCCCCAGAAGTCCAGGCCCTCGTGCTTGTAGAAGTCCGCGTCCTCGGCGGCCAGGAACGAGTCGCGGACGTGCTTGGGCAGGTCCTCGACGCGCACCACCGTGCGGCGCTCCTTGTAGAACTCGGCGCAGAGGGTGCCGTCCGCGCACGTCACCTTCGTCATCTGGGGCAGCTGGTAGTTGCGCAGCGCCTCGGGCGACGGCAGGCCCCGGCTGAAGTAGAGGTAGGCGCCCACGCCCGTTGCCACCGCGAGCACCAGGCCCACGACGCCCAGGATGAGCAGCCGCTTCGTCCACTTCCAGAGGCGAGCCCTCAGGCCAGGACGCGCGGGCGGCGGGGCCGGTGGCTGCTCGGGGGGGGAGGGGACTTCGGGAGGGTTGGGCATCGCTCGGGCCGGATTCATGGGGCGCGGATGAGAAGGGAACGCACGTTAAACCGATGGAAGGGCAACGGGAACCGTCAGCACCGCTGCCCGCGCTAGGGGCTCACTGGCCCGGGTCCTCGGGGAGCAGCCCCTCGGCGGCGCTGCCCTGGGAGCCCGCCGCCGCAACGCCGAGGCTGGCCACCTTGCCCATCCGGTTGGAGTTGACCCGCGCCTTGACGTACCGAGGCGAGAGCCGGGTGGCGGTGGCGTAGGCCGCCTGGGCCTCCTCGGTGCGGCCGAGCCGCTCATAGGCCACCCCGAGGTTGTTATGCACATAGGCCACGTTGGGCAGCAGGGCGGCGGCGCGGGCGAGCACCTCGGCGGCCTTGGCGTTCTCGTTGGCGCGCAGCCAGGCGAGCCCGAGGTTGTTGAGCGCGTAGCCATGCTCGGGATCCAGGTGGACGGCCTGCTGGAAGCGGAGGATGGCGTCGGGGAGGTTGCCCGCGGCCAGGTGAGCACGGCCGAGGACCTGGTAGGCCTCGGGCTCCTCGGGCTCGCGCGAGACGGCCTCCTCGCCCACGCGGACGGCATCGGCATACCGGCCCAGGGAGACGAGCAGGCGTGCCTGCTGGACGAGCGGTGAGGCGTCCTCGGGATTCAGACGGCCGAGCCGCTCGTAGGCGAGCACCGCGAACGCCGTCTGACCGGTGAGCTGTCCCAGGCGGGTGATGGTGCCGAGGATCTCCTCATCATCCGGAGCGTCGTACAGGGCGCGCCGGCTCTCCGTGAGCGCCCCCGAGAGATCGCCCAGCTCGCGCAGCGTCCGGGCCCGAGCCACATGGTTCACGCGGTTCAAGTGCTCGTGGGCGAGGCTCAGCGCATCGACGCGCGGCTCTGGATACACCGCCTCCTCGACGGGCGCGGGAGCGGGGCTGAGCGCCGGGCGAGCCAGCGAGGGGAGGGCGGAGCTCGGCGTCTTGGAGGGCAAGGCCTGCGCTACAGGCATGTCGGACGAAGTAGTCCGCGAGGAGCGCGAGGCTGCGAGCCCCTGATGCGCGGCGAAGCCGAGGGCGGCCAGCGCGGGCACGAGGGACTGGAGCAGGCGGGACTTCGAGGGACGGGACTTCGGGGACTTCTTCATGGCGGTCTCCTGCCGGGGCTCATTGCGATGCCCATGCCAGGAGGAATTCCCTCGAAAGCGGGGAGAAGTGCGGCCCTCGGGCCACACGAGCGACAGAGGCAGGGGGAAAACCGTGGAAGGGGCGCGGGTGACGTGCAACGGTGCCGCGCGATGAAGATCGCCACCTGGAACGTGAACTCGGTGCGGGCTCGTCAGGAGCGCTTGCTGAACTGGCTGAAGAGCCACCAGCCGGACGTGCTCTGCCTGCAAGAACTCAAGTGCCTGGAGAAGGACTTCCCCGCGGAGGCCGTGAGCGAGCTGGGCTACCACGCCGCGCTGAACGGTCAGAAGACCTACAACGGTGTCGCCATCCTCTCGAAGACGAAGCCCGAGGACGTGCTGCAGGGGCTCTCGGACGACGTGGAGGATCCGCAGGCGCGAGTCGTGGCCGCGACGGTGAACGGGGTGCGTGTGGTGAGCGTGTACGCGCCGAACGGGCAGTCGGTGGACTCGCCGGCGTACGAGTACAAGCTGGAGTGGTACACGCGGCTGCGGCGCTACCTGGACACGCGCCACAAGCCGGAGCAGCCGTTGGTGCTGTGCGGCGACTGGAACGTGGCGCCCGAGAATATCGACACGTGGGATCCGGCGCTGTGGGAGGGGCAGACGCTCTTCACGGTGAGGGAGCGGGACGCGCTGCAGCGGCTGTGCGCGTTCGGGCTGACGGACACCTTCCGCAAGCTGTACCCGAACGAGCAGAAGTTCAGCTGGTGGGACTACCGGATGCTGGCGTTCCCGAAGAACAAGGGCCTGCGCATCGACCACATCCTGGCCACCGCGCCCATGGTGCAGCGGCTGGTCAAAGTCGAGGTGGATCGCGAGGAGCGCAAGGGCAAGCAGCCCTCGGATCACGCGCCCGTGGTGGCCGAGTTCAAGGACTGACGCCGCGAGGCCGCATCTCGGGCGGCCGGGCGCACGAGCCGATCTCCGGCTGTCACATCCCTTGGCGTGGCGCTCCTTCCAATCTGGTCATGAAGGAGGCCACACATGATGAACAGAGGCTTGCACCAGCGGAGCTTTCAATCCCTGTCTCTCAGGGACGCTCTCGAGGCGCGCAACACCTACCACGTCCACCTCACGAACATGGACAACGTGGTGGCCACCGCCATCGGCCGTTTCCGCTTCCGGCGTGACGAGCTGCGAGACATGCCGATGGACGGTCTCCGACCGCACGGGCCCGAGCGCTCCTCGAAGCGCAAGGAGCCTCGCACGCTGATGAACTCCTATGCGCCGCGGTGGGCCCCGGCCTGCGTGCTGGTGTTCGTGAAGGAGTGGCTCTCGCCTGAGGAGTTCCGGAGCCGGCCCGACCAGATCGTCCCCAGCTATCTGTACCTGCCTGACGGGCGCGTGGTGCCGACCTGCGTGGTGCATGTGGAGGTGCAGCCGCGAGCCCCCGCGCCCACGGCCACCCCGAGCTTCTCGTCCTGCCTGGTGGGTGGCGGCTATTCCGTGCTGACGGATTCCCAGGGGCAGGAGCACCTGGGCTCCATCGGCTGCCTCGTGACGGACGGCAACAGCGTCTATGCCCTCACCAACCGGCACGTGGTGGGAGCGCCAGGGACGGAGCTCTACACGCTGGTGAACGGGCAACGCATGCGCCTGGGCGTCGCGGACGAGCGCCGTATCGGCAAGCTGCGATTCGAGGAGCTCTACGACGGCTGGCCGGGCACGCGCGCCTTCGTCAACCTCGATGCGGGGCTCATCCGCATCGATGACCTGCAGCACTGGACGACGCAGGTCTACGGGATTGGCGAGCTCGGCGAGCTCGCGGATCTCCACCCCACCAACCTCACGCTCGACGTGATCGGCCGGAAGGTGTGCGCGTACGGCGCGGCCTCGCAGCGCCTGGAGGGAGAGATCCTCGCGCTCTTCTACCGGTACAAGTCGCTCGGCGGATACGACTACGTCTCGGACCTGCTGATCGGCGGCCGGGAGGGCAAGCCGATGCAGACGCTGCCCGGAGACTCGGGGACGCTGTGGCTCCTGGAGGAGGCCGAGGAGGCCGAGCCCACCGCCAAGGGCCGCAAGCCCCACGAACGCAAGCCACGGCTGCGCCCCATCGCCTTGCAGTGGGGTGGGCACGTGCTGCTGGACTCGGGCAGCTCCGGCAAGAGCGAGTTCCACTACGCGCTGGGCACCAGCCTGAGCAACGTCTGCCGGCTTTTGGAGGTGGACCTCGTCCGGGACTGGAACCTGGGGCACGTCGAGTACTGGGGCGAGATGGGGCACTACACCATCGGCGCCAAGGCGTGCGATCTCGCCTCGGATCCGAAGCTCAAGAAGCTGATGGCGGCCAACCGGGACCGGGTCGGCTTCAACGAGGAGATCCTCCAGGATCCGGCACAGTACAAGCGCGGCTCGAACCACTACCCCTTCGTGCCGCTGGCGGACGTGGCCGATGACGTGTGGCGGCAGACTCCGGGCCGCCAGAAGGACGAGAGCAATCACTTCTCGGACATGGACGAGCCGGGGCAGGGAAGGTTCGAGGGGATGGATCTGCTCGAGCTGTCGAAGCAGCCGGAGAACGTGCACCCGCGGATCTGGAACGAGTTCTACGAAGCGATCGGCGCGGAGAAGAAGGGGAGCCTGCCGTTCCGCGTCTGGCAGATCTACGAGGAGATGGTGCGGTTCGCACGCGAGGGGGATGCCGCTCGCTTCGTCGCGGCCGCGGGCATCCTGGCGCACTACGTGGGGGACGCCTGCCAGCCGCTGCACGTCTCGCGGCTCCACCACGGCTTCCCGCCGCTGAAGAAGGGCACCGTCCAGTACAACGTCCACGCGGTGTACGAGACGCAGATGCTGGACCAGAAGGCGGCCGAGATCCTGGAGGGGATCGCCCAGCGGCTCAAGGGCGTGAAGGCCGAGGCGGACGTGAAGGGCGGGCATGGGGCGGCGGTCGCGGTGATCGAGCTCATGCGGAGCACCGTCGCGGCCATGCCCCCGGAGAAGCTGGTGCAGGCCTACAACGAGGGCACGGGTCCCAAGGACCGCATCGAGCGGCTCTGGGAGGGCTTCGGAGATCGCACGATGGACGCCCTGGCCGCGGGGGCGCTGCGCCTGGCTTCGATCTGGGAGAGCGCCTGGGCCGAGGGGCAGGGAGCGCATTCCGTCCAGGAACTCGGGGCCATCAGCGAGGATGCGTTGCGGCGGCTCTACCAGCAGACCTCCTTCCTGGAGTCCCTCACGCTGGAGGAGATGGTCGATCTGTTGGGCGAGGTCCCCACGACACCCGAGGAGGAGCCTCCGGTGGAGGAGCATCGACGCCCCGCTCGGCGCCCACGGACCTCGCGGCGGACCGTGTCCTCGACCCGGCGCACCACGGGAGGCCGCCGGGCCCGGAGCAGCCGGACGTAAGCCGGTGCCCAGAGAGGAGCCGAGGGATCGGTCGAGGGCGCGCCCGGGAGGGGCCACGGACGCAAGGGGCATGCCCTGAGGGCTTGAGGGCTCAGGAAGGGCTGCCCCTTCGCACCGTGTCTAAGGTAGTGAGAGAGTCCCGCTGCACGATTCAGGGATGAGGACTCGATGGACTGCGACTGGCTCATCATCGGTTCGGGGTTCGGCGGCAGCGTGAGCGCGCTGCGGCTGACGGAGAAGGGCTATCGCGTGGTGATGCTGGAGAAGGGCCGGCGTCTCCAGGCGAAGGACTTCCCGAAGACGAACTGGAACCTGAAGCGGTGGTTGTGGATGCCGCAGCTCGGGTGGCGGGGGCTGTTCAAGATGACGTTCTTCCGCCACGTCACCGTGCTCTCCGGCGTGGGAGTGGGAGGCGGCTCGCTCGTGTACGCGAACACGCTGCCCATCCCGAAGGACTACTTCTTCAAGAATGGCGAGTGGAGCCAGTTGGCCGACTGGAAGCAGGAGCTGGCGCCGCACTACGAGAAGGCGCAGAGGATGCTCGGGGCGACGGTGAACCCGCTGAGCACCTACCCGGATCAGATCATCCAGGAGGTGGGCCAGGAGATGGGCCGCACTGACTTCCAGCCCACCACCGTGGCCGTGTACTTCGGCAAGCCGGGCGTCACCGTGCCGGACCCGTACTTCAATGGCGAGGGGCCGGAGCGCACCGGCTGCAACTCGTGCGGCGGCTGCATGCTGGGGTGCCGCTTCGGCGCGAAGAACACGCTGGACAAGAACTACCTCTACCTCGCGGAGAAGCGGGGGCTGACCATTCACGCGGACACGGAGGCCACGTGGGTGCGCCCGCTCGCGGGCGGCGGCTACGAGGTGGAGGCGCTGGAGGGGGCGTCCACCTTCTTCCGGCGCAAGCGGCGCTTTACCGCGCGCAACATCATCTTCTCGGGAGGCGTGCTGGGGACGGTGGACTTGCTGCTGAAGCTGAAGGTGAGCCCGGACGGGTTGCCGCGGCTCTCGGACCGGGTGGGCGATTTCGTCCGCACCAACTCCGAGGCACTCATCGGAGTCGTCACACCCAAGCGGGACAAGGATCTGTCCCGGGGCATCGCGATTGGATCCATCCTGCACACGGACGATCACTCGCACCTGGAGCCGGTGCGCTACTCGGCGGGCTCGGGCTTCTTCCGGATGCTCTCGGCGCCGTACGTCACGGGCGAGGGGCCGATGACACGGCTGGCCCGGCTGATCGGGGTGATGTTCCGCAATCCGCTCAAGATGCTCAGCGTGATGGTGGCGCGCGACTACTCGAAGCAGTCGATCATCCTGCTCTACATGCGCACGCTGGACGGGTACCTGAGCATGAAGCGCGGTCGCGGGCTGATGACGGCGCTGCGCAAGGGGCTGACCACGGTGCTCAAGGCGGGGCCAGCTCCCACGGCCAACATCCCCGAGGCGGCCGAGCTGGCCCGGCGGGTGGCGGACAAGGTGGGCGGTATGCCGATGAGCCTCGTCAACGAGACGGTGCTGGGCATCCCCACGACGGCGCACATCCTCGGCGGGTGCTGCATGGGAGGCTCGGCCGAGACGGGCGTCATCGACGCGCAGCACCGCGTGTATGGCTACGAGGGCCTCTATGTCGTCGACGGCTCGGCGGTCTCGGGGAACCCGGGCGTGAACCCGTCCCTGACCATCACCGCGCTGGCCGAGCGGGCCATGACGTTCATCCCCGCGAAGCAGCAAGTGGAGCAGGGACACACAGAGGCCAAGACGGAAGTGCACTCCTCATCCGCAGTGGGGTAAGATGTAGGACTCTTGCTATCTTATGAGATTGACTAGCATATTTGCCGAAGGACTGGGGCTCCATGGCTGCTATGGCTCGACCACTTGGTATGGGGCTGAAGTGATAGAGGGAGCTTCGTCTGAGGCCGAAAACCGAGGCAAAGAATGACGACTTATAAGACCTTCGTGTGTTTCGCTAATTCGAGGAAGTTAGCAGGCAGGTGTGTCGCTGGAAAGGAGTGGCGTAATAAGAAACCTGGTCAGTGGCTTAGACCGATTAGTGACCGCCAGCACGAAGAGATTTCAGCATACGAGAGACGGTACCAAGATGGGAGCGATCCCGAGCTTCTTGATATTATTAAAATTCCACTGTTGGACCCGCGTCCCAGAGATCATCAGGTTGAGAATCACCTGATTGATTCGAGCCAGAGCTGGGAAAAGGTTGGCAGACTGGAGTGGGATGCGCTGGAAAAGTGGGTTGATTCTCCCAAGATTCTCTGGCGGAACAACTCAAGCTCGCGTGCAGGGTGCAATGATCGAGTGATTCTGGCCGAGGCGCAAGCATGCTCTGGATCGTTATATCTGCTGAAGCTTGACTCCATGTCTATACAGGTGTTTGCGCCTGGTGCGTCCTTTGGTGACTCCAAGAGACGTGTTCAAGGTAAGTTCTACTACAACAAAATACTCTATGAATTGTGGATTACTGATCCGTTAGTGGAGAAACAATACCTAGCCGAGTCGGATGGTGAGTACGAGGTTGGAGAGTCTTACGTGACGGTAAGCCTGGGGGAGATGAACAAAGACGGCTACTGCTACAAACTTGTAGCGGGGTTAGTCACGCCTGACCGAGCGTGACGTAGGTGGTCATGATTTCCTCAAAGCCAATTTTTACAGTGGGACATTCAACGCACACGGTAGAAAAGTTAATACATCTACTTCAAGCCCATGGAGTTACTGCGGTGGCTGATGTGCGCTCTAGTCCGCGCAGTACGCTGAATCCTCAATTCAACCGTGAAGCACTTCAGAAGTCTCTCAAAGCTCAAAGAATAGCGTATGCCTTTCTTGGGAAAGAGCTGGGCGCTCGGTCGGAAGATCCGGGTTGCTATGAGGATGGTAAGGTCAAGTACAGGCGCTTGGCGGCGACTTCGTTATTCCGGCAAGGTGTTGATAGGTTGCGCAGGGGCATGGAGAATTATCGAATTGCGCTGCTATGTGCAGAGAAGGAGCCTCTTTTTTGCCATAGGGCGATTTTGGTTGCGCGAGAGCTTCAGTCTCTTGGTATTTCGGTTGAACATATTCATGGTGATGGTCACCTTGAGAGGCACAGCGAAGCCATGGTGAGACTGCTGGATTTGCTTGGTTTGGCAGAGAAAGATTTTTTCCAATCCGACGCGCAGTTGTTTGAGCGGGCCTACTCTCTGCAGGAGGATAGAATTGCCTATGTTGATGGGAAAATGACTGGCATTGGTGCTCGAGAGGTGAGTTGATGAAGATCTATACTATTGGTTTTACGAAGAAATCGGCCGAAGTTTTCTTTGGTAAACTTCGCGCTTCGGGGGCAAGGAGGCTTATCGACACAAGGTTGAACAACGTTTCTCAGTTGGCTGGGTTTACGAAACGTGACGACCTTCAATTTTTTCTCAAGGAGATCTGCGGTATGGAATATGTTCATCTTCCTGAGTTGGCTCCGACGCAGGATATGCTTGATGAGTATAAGAAGAATAAGGGGGATTGGCTTGTGTATGAGAGGAAATTCCTGGATCTTATATCAAAGCGGCAGGTCGAGAACGCTATTTCTCGCGATGTTGTAGAAAATAGCTGTCTTCTATGCAGTGAGGAGAAACCCCAGCATTGCCATCGTCGCTTGGTGGCTGAATATCTTCAGTCTCGCTGGGAAGGAATTGAAGTTATTCATATTGTTTGACTGGACCTGGGGATGTTGTGTTGATGGTGGAACATGATGCCCGCTTGTGAGTGCCAGGATTTGTGGCTGGCCTGAAACATAGATGATGCTTTCAGGTGAGTGGTAGCCGATTTTGCTGGCGCTTAGACGTTCACCACGAGCCGGTCCCAGTTCGCGCTCATGGGGACCTCGAGGACGCTGTCCTTCCAGGAGCCCAGCTCCAGCGCGCCCGTGACGGAGCGCACGCCCTTGAGGCCATAGAGGAACAGCGTCTCTGTCTTGCGCACGGGGGCCAGGTTGCCCTGGACGCGGCGCTCCAGCACGAAGCGGCCCCGGTCGAAGCCTCCGGTGATGGAGGAGGTGCGGGACTCTCCATACCCGTCGCCCTCGTCCTCGTAGAGCCGGGCGCGCACGTCCGGGCCGGCGTGGATGTGCCACTCGATGTGCTCCCAGTTCGCCGTCGTCGTGTGCAGCGCCGGCTTCGTGAGCGCGATCGCTCCGCCCGCTCGCAGCCAGATCGGCACCGTGTCCAGCGGGCCCTCCGCGATGATGTGCTGGCCTCCCTCGCGCACCGCGCGGGCCTTCTCCAGGTTGGGCCACTCCAGCCACTGGCCCTTCGGCAGGTACACCATCCGCTTCGTGTGGCCCGGCTTCGTCATCGGCGCCACCATCAAGTCCCTGCCGAAGAGGAGCTGATCGAATGCCCGCAGCGCCTCCACGTCCGCCGGATCCAGCATGAGCAGCGGCCGCAGCACGGGCAGCCCCGTCTCCGAGGCCTCGTGCATCAGCGAGTACAGCGTGGGCAGCAGCCGGTACCGCCGCTCCAGCGCCGCCTTCGCTAGCGCCAGGTGCTTCTCTCCGAAGCGCCAGGGCTCCTGGAAGGGCATCGGCTTCGCCGCGTGGTTACGCATCAGCGGGTAGAACGTGCCCAGCTGCGTCCACCGCGCGAACAGCTCCGCGCTCGGCCGGCCGATGAAGCCCGGGATGTCCACGCCCGTGAACGCCACCCCCGACAGCCCTAGCCCCATGAGCATCGGCATCGACAGCACCAGATGCTCCCAGTAGCTCGAGTTGTCTCCCGTCCACGCCGCCGCGTACCGCTGGATGCCCGCGTACCCCGCTCGTGTCAGCAGGAACGGCCGGCGCTCGGGCGCATGCCGCCGGAAGCCCTCGAAGGCCGCCTTCGTCATCGCCATGCCGTAGACGTTGTGCACCTCCAGGTGCCTTCGCTTCCCGTGCCTCGCCGCGTACGGCAGCGTCTTGCCCTCGCGCCGCTTGGCCTCCTCCATCCGCCCGCCCATCGCCGACACACTCCCGGTGGCCTCGAGCAGCTCGAAGCACGCCGGCTCATTCATGTCGTTCCAGAAGCCCGAGATGCCCTGCTCGAGGAACTCCCGGTGCCAGTCCCCCCACCACTGCTGCACCTCGTCCCGAGTGAAGTCCGGGAACACCGCCGGCCGCGCCCACACCTCGCCCACCAGCACGTCTCCGCTGTCCGCCCGCACCAGATAGTCCCGCTCCTTCGCCTCCTCATAGGTGGGGTAGCCGGGCTCGGCCTTCACGTTGGGGTTGATGATGGGCACCACCCGCACGCCCGCACTCTCCGCCTCGTGCATGAGCCCCTGCGGATCCGGGAAGCGTGAGCGATCCCACGTCCACACCTTGTAGGCATCCAGGTAGTCGATATCCAGGTACACCGCGTCCAGCGGCAGCCCCCGCGAGCGGTAGGCCTGGATCACCCCTTGGATGTCGTCCGCGCTCTCGTAGCCCCAGCGCGACTGCTGCGCTCCCAGGCTCCACAGCGGCGGCAGCGGGGGACGTCCCGTCAGCGTCGCGTACCGGCGCACCACGTCCGCCGGGTGCGGCCCCACGATGAGGTACACGTCCAGCTCCGGCCCCCAGCTCTCCCAGCGCACCCGGTCCGGCTCCCCGTACGCCACGTCCACCTCGGAGCGCCACGTCTCGTCCAGGAAGAAGCCCCACGCGATGCCCTCGCGCAGGCCCAGCGAGAAGGGGATGGAGATGTAGAGCGGATCCGTGTCCGGGTGGTGCGGCATCACGTCCGTGTTCCAGAACGTGAGCCGCATCCCGCGCTTGTCCAGCGGCCCTACCTTCTCGCCGAAGCCCAGGTACGCCTCGTCCTCGGGCGCGTGCAGCGCCAGCCTCGCCCGGTGGTGGTTCAACGGCATGTTGGGAGAGGACTCGCCGGACACCGACTCGCACCGCGCGAGCACCCGGCCATCCGTGTCCCGGAAGCTCCAGGTTCCGTTCGCCGAGGACAGCTCCAGCGCGGCTCCCTCCGCGGTGATGTGGAACGTCTCTCCGTCGCGGCGGACCTGCAGCGGCCGGGCCTCGTCGGCGATCACCGCCCAGGACTGCTTGGAGGCGAGCTGAGGGTGCGCGAAGCCCACCCCCGCCGAGGAGGGCGCGTGCCGGATGCGCAGCACCCCGGGCAACGGGCAGCGGACCTCGAGCGCGGCTCGCGCTCCCCAGAGATGCAGGCGGGTGGGCTCGACGGAGGAGTCAGTGAGGCGCATGGCCGCGATTGTATGGATGCTGGCCGGGCAGGCGAATGCAATCGGAACGAGATTGGGGGAGGCCGGCGTTATCGCAGGAGCGCCGCTTCGTGACGCAGTGCAGTGCTCCGAAGGTAAAGGCCGCGGATGAGCCCTCTCCGGGAACCCGCACCTCGTGGCCCTCGGATACGAGCCCAAGGAATCCGGAAGGACAGTCATGGCAATGAGTGGAACGAGCGCAACCCGATTGAACCCGAACCTGGCTCGCCAGGGACGGCTGGAGGCGCGGCCTCGGCTCGTGAGGATGCGGGAGCCTCAGCGGGGGCTCCTGCCGCTCGGGCTCGGAGGCCGGCGTGATGGCTTCGTCTACGTGCCCGCGGGTTATCGCGTGGACCGGCCCGCGCCGCTGGTGGTGATGCTCCATGGAGCGGGCGGAAGCGGGCAGCAGGGCCTGGGCATGCTCCAGGCGTTCGTCGAAGCCGAGGGCTTCATCCTCGTGGCTCCGGATTCCCGAGGCCCGACGTGGGATGTCATCCGCAGGGAGTACGGGCCGGACGTGGAGTTCATCGATCAGGCGCTCTCCTGGATCTTCGAGCGCTATGCCGTGGACCCGGAGCACATCGCCATCGGTGGCTTCTCCGACGGCGCCTCGTATGGCGTGTCGCTGGGGATCTCCAACGGAGACCTGTTCACCCACGTCCTGGCGTTCTCGCCGGGGTTCGCCGCTCCGGCGGAGCAGCACGGCGAGCCGCAGGTCTTCGTCTCCCACGGGACCCAGGACATGGTGCTGCCCATCGATCCGTGCAGCCGGCGCCTCGTGCCCCGGCTCCAGGCCGTCGGCTACGACGTGCTCTACCGCGAGTTCGATGGGCCCCACACCGTGCCCACGGAGATCGCTCGCGAGGCGGTGCAGTGGTTCCTGGCCGCCCCGAGGAGCTAGCGCCGCCCGGAGCGCGCCTCGCTCAGAACCGGACCTGGATCTCGTAGCGCCGGTTCTTCGCCTTCTTCGCCGGCGTGTCATCCGGCTTCACCAGCATCTGCTCCGAGCCGCGCCCGA
>NZ_JBJMQP010000130.1:0-1999 GCF_045802625.1 Hyalangium sp.
CTTCGACCAGATCCGCGAAGCGGGCGAGAAGTTCGGCCGACTGTTCTCACGTGAAGCGGCGCAAGCCTTCGCCATGATCGTGATGGCGCTGCTCACGCACACGGCGAAAGGGTTCGCGGAACAGGTGGCGACACTGCCCGGCTCGGCTCAAGTGTCGCTTCATGCGGCGAAGCGGGAAGGGATCCTGCTGTCCGAGGTCGGCGCGGTGGAATCGGTGGCCGTGACGGAGGACGGCTTCAGCATGGCGCTGGCCCCGGGCGCGGTGGCCATGGCGGCGAGCGGCGGGCGCCGCAATCGCGTTGAGAATCACCACATCGGAACCAGGGCGAACAAGATCTCTACGTTGCGCGGTGGCCCGTGGACTCCCAGGCTCGAAGAACTGTACGCGCGAGCGGGGATGGGGCTGGAGGACACCGAAAACATCGTGCCTATCAAGGGGCACAAGGGACCGCACCCGCAGCGCTATCACGAACTCGTCTACGAGCGCTTACGGAGGGCGCTGGGAGACTGTAGCGCCGTGCAGGAGTGCCGAGAGAACCTCACGGATGCGCTCAGGAAACTAGCACGCGAAATCGCCACACCCGGAACAGAACTCAACCGACTCGTCACCCTCGGGAAATGACGCTAGAACGTCTGTATGCCCCGGCGCTTCTTCAAACTCGCTGACGATGTGTCCGTTCCCCGTCGCTGGCACCTGACAACCCCCATCGACAGTCAGGGCCGTAGGGTGCACGACTGGGATTTCACGAGGGGAGCGCCCGTATCCGAAGCGGGAGTGGGACGGCTGAAAATCCCCATCAAGATCGCGGGCAGGCCGCTGGACTTCTCCGAAGCGGGGATAGGGATCCCCGTCGTCCACGTCAAGATCGGGTCCGTGCTGTCAGAGCAAGCCCCAGGGGACGTGCAGTTGATCCCAGCAGACATTGAGGGCCAACCGGATCAGTACCTCGTCTTTGTTGCAACGCGCCTCATTCGCTGCATCGACGAGAAAGCATCCAAGGTGCAGTTTTGGACCCCGGAGGATGGACGTCCCGACAAGGTGGGAACGTACTGGGCCATAGATGATCTACGCATCGACAAGGCGAAGGTCGGAAGCGCCAAGGTGTTTCGTCCCGAAGGCTGGGAGGTCGCCTTGATCGTCTCCGAGGAGATCAAGAGCGCCCTAGAGCACATGCGCGCTACAGGAACACGCTTCATTGAGGTCTAGCCAAGTCCCGCCGCACGTCGGCGCGGCTTGCTGTGAGCGCTGAGGGCTCGTGGAGCGCCTCCAGGCCGGTCACGTCAGACGGTCAGCTCGCCGTGGTTGCTGGGGCTCGTGGAGCGCCTCCAGGCCGGACACGTCGGACGTGGGCCTCGTGGTGCGCGCTGGGCTCGTGGAGCACCTCCAGGCCGGACACCGCGACGCGGGCCTCGTGGTGCGCGCTGGGCTCGTGGTGCACGTCCAGGCGGTCACGTCGACGCGGGCCTCGTGGTGCGCGCTGGGGCTCGTGGAACGCGTCCGGGCGAGCCAGACGCGGGCACGTCGGACGCGCTCCTCGTGGCGCGAGCAAGGCACCACATTCGAGCAGGATTTGGAGCGGATCCGCCTGCCCGCAGAGCCCGTGGGTTCCTAGCGCGAACACCCCCCGGCAAATCCTCCTCTGCCGGGTGGCTGCCCCCTAACCTGCTCCCCTGCTCACACAAAGGGGGGCCCCATGCCCTGGCGAATTCTCTGGAAGGCCGAAGTGCTGTTCCTTGCCGTGTTGGTGCTGAGGCATCCCCTCATAAAAGTCCGAGGCTCTCGCGGAAGACGGGTTGTTCGCAGACGAGTTGAGCGAAGCGTTCGAGCAGCGGGCGCAGGCGGTGCTCGGGCATGTTGGGGATGGCTTGGTAATACATGCAGCCCTGGCGGAAGAGCGAGTAGGTGCGGCGCTTGACGGTGTTGGCCTTGAGGTAACGCTCCATGCCCAAGCTCTCGCCGGCCGCTCCCAGCAGCGTCAGCAGGGCGCAGGCCAAGGCA
>NZ_JBJMQP010000131.1:0-39614 GCF_045802625.1 Hyalangium sp.
CTCCGGGTTGATGGAGCGCCTGGGCGTGCGGCGGACGATCATCGCTCGCGGAGAGAACGCGGGGATCTTCTCGACGTCCCGAGGCTTCACCCCGCACGAGCGCGCCTCGCTGGAGGCGCAGGTGGAGGAGACGTACCAGGCCTTCCTGGCGCACGTGGCGAAGGCGCGCGGCCGGACCAAGGAGGAGATCCACGAGCGCGCCGAGGGCCGGGTGTACTCGGGCATGCGCGCGCTGAGCGCGGGGCTGGTGGATCGAACAGGGAGCTTCGAGGAGGTCTGCCGCTACGCGCTGGAGCAGGCGAAGGTGCCACCGGGGAAGTTCGACATCGCGGTCTACAGCTCGGGAGATCGTGGGCGCTCGTTGCTGCAGATATTGCTGAGCCTGTCGGGCACGCACCTGTATGCGCTCTGCCCCACGTCATGGGGACTGGCAGGGTTCAGGGTGGGCGAGCGGAGCGACTGAGGAAGACTCCTGCTCCGCCAAGGACGTTTCTAGGCGGCCATGCGGACAAGCGCCCCAGTGGCCTCTGGGTGTGCACCCAGGAAGACTGCTTCTGGCTAGGGAGGGAAGCATGACGGGAGGGGTTCCGTTCCCTTCCGCATGTCGCCATCCAAGCTCACTGCCGGACTGCTGACCCTGTTCCTCGCGCTTCCCGCCTTCGCAGCGTCTCCCTCCGTCTGGGGAGAAAGCGCGATGGTGAAGGTGCGTCCAGACTCCGCGGCGCGTTCCCAGCCCGAGCTGCATCTCACCGCGGCGCGCAACGAATTTGTGTCCTTCCAGGTCGGGCTGCAAGGGGGAGACACGGGCCTGCGCGGCGTGCGCGCGAGCCTGGCGGGGCTGGAGGGCCCTGCTCGCATCTCGGGCACGGATGTGACGCTGTACCGCGAGGAGTTCCTCAAGACGACGAAGGCGACCGTTGCGGGCACCCCGGTCGGCCGCTGGCCTGACGGGCTGGTGCCGGACGTGGATGAGATCGCCGGAGAGCAGCGCCGGGCCTTCCCCATGGACGTGCCCGCCGGAGAGGCGCGCGCCATCTGGGTGGATGTCCATGTGCCCATGGATGCGCCACCCGGAGAGTACCACGGCGTGGTGGCGGTGACGGCCGACAACTCCTCCTCCTCCGAGGTGCAGGTGCAGCTGACGGTGGTGGACGCCACGCTGCCGAGCACCCCCTCGCTGGCCACGGCCTTCCTGCTCTACAGGGGGAACGTGTGCCGCGCGCACACGGGCAACACCACCTGCTCGCCGGAGCAGCTGAAGCAGCTGCTGTCGCGCTATCAGCGCATGGCGCTCGAGCACCGCATCACGCTCGCCAACGCCATCCCGCAGATCTCCCAGTCTTGGAGCGCCTTTGACGCGGCGTGGGGGCCTTTCCTGGACGGCACGGCTCCTTCTCGGCTGCCGGGCGCGAAGATGACGAGCGCGCAGTTCATGGGCGCGCGCACGGCGCAGGCGATCGCGGACTTCGCGGCGCACTTCCAGGAGCGTGGCTGGCTGGAGCGCGCCTACGACTACGTGGGGGATGAGCCGCCCTACGGCATCTCGTTCGAGACGCTGTCCCAGCGCGCGGCGCTGACGCGGCGTGTGGCGCCAGGGCTGCGCACGCTGGTGACGACGAACTCGCGCGAGATGGAGAGCCACAAGCTGTCGGATCTCATCGATCTCGCGGTGCCCGTGGTGAACTTCATCGACGGCACGCAGCAGCCGTTCCAGGGGGATCAGCGCACCACGTATCAAGCCTTCCTCAGCAAGCCGAAGCGAGAGCTGTGGCTGTACCAGAGCTGCATGAGCCACGGCTGCGCGTACGGCACCAACGCGGCGGAGAACCTGCCGAACGCGGGCTGGCCCTCGTACATGGTGGACCGCTCGGCGGCGAAGGGGCGGGCCATGGAGTGGGTGAGCTTCCTGGAGGGCGCCAAGGGTGAGCTGTACTACGAGACGGCCGAGATGCTGGGCTCTGCGTGGACGAACCAGTACATCTACAACGGCAACGGCGATGGGACGCTGTTCTACGCGGGGAAGCCCTCGGTCATTGGCGGCACGACGGACGTGCCGGTGGCCTCCATCCGGCTGAAGCTCATCCGCCTGGGGGTGCAGGACTACGAGTGGCTCAAGGCCGTGAGCGATGCGGGAGACCCGGACTTCGCGCGCAAGGTCGCCCGAGGCCTCATCCCCTCGGCCTCGCACGTGCCCGACGACGGCGCGGCCTTCGAGAAGGCCCGGCTGGCGCTGATCGATCGCTACCTGGAGCTGACGAGCCTGCACGACTCTCCGTCCACGGAGCCCCTGAATCCCAGCGCTTCGGCTCCTTCGCCAGGGTCCGCTCCGCAAGGCAATCCCTCGACGGGTCCGCAGCTGCCCTCTTCGTCGGTCCTGCAGCCCGATGACGAACAGCAGCAGGTGGGATGCAGTGCGGGGGGGGCCACCGCGTCGGCGGGCGGCGCGCTCCTCGTGCTGACCTGGCTGGCCATCGAGCGCCGCCGCGTCCACGCCCGCGCTCGTCGTCGCAGCTGACGAGAGAACGGGGTGCCGCAGACTCGGCGAGCTGGCCGAGAGGACACGCGGAGGCGCATGATGGCCATGCATGCGCCCTGTCATCAGATACGCGGTGGTCCTTGTTGCCTGTGTCCTCGCGTGCTCGCTGGATTCGCAGCCGCGCCCTCCGCCGACACCGGCCATCTGCGGCGATGGCGTCCTGGCCAGCAGCGAGCAGTGTGACAACGGATCGCGGAACTCAGACACGCAGCCCGGCGCGTGCCGCACCACCTGCGTGCTCGCGGGGTGCGGAGACGGCGTCCTCGACCCCAACGAGGTCTGCGATGACGGGAACCGCACCGCGGGAGATGGCTGCGCGGCCACGTGCCGCAAGATCGAGCAGTGCGGCGATGGAACCCTCGATCCTGGCGCCGAGCAGTGTGACGAGGGCGCGAACAACTCGGACACCCGCGCCAACCGGTGCCGCACCGACTGCACCTCCCCGCGATGTGGCGACAGCGTCGTCGATCGCGGCGAGGAGTGTGATGACGGCAACCTCGACAACGGAGACGCATGCGACAGCAACTGCACCCGGCCCCGGTGCGGCAATGGCGTCACCGGCAGCGGCGAGGAGTGCGACGACGGCAACATGTTCAACACCGACGCCTGCCGGCCGGATTGCACGCGGAACACGTGCTCGCGCGGAGTCGACAGCGCTGGGAACTCCTGCTTCGTCGTCCGGGAACTCCCGGTGCCCGACAGCGAGCTGCGCTCCGTCGAGGTGGCCGACCTCGATGGGAATGGCTGGGACGACATCGCCGTGGTGGACCGCGACGATGACTCCGTGAAGGTGTTCTGGAACAGTGGTGGCGCGTTCACGTATGCGGCGTTTTGGGTGGCTCCCATCTTCACCCTGTCGGGAGACCACCCCGTCGATCTCGCGATCGGCGACATCAACGCGGATGGCAAGCTCGACATGGTCACCGCGAACGAGGATCAGGATCGCCTGTGCCTTCTCGAGAACAAGGGCAACCGGTCTTTCGATCGTCACTTCATCGATGTCCCCGGGAAGCCGAAGGATGTGGCCATCGCTCCCATTGATGCCTATGCGGGGCAGGAGGTGATCGTCGGCGTACACGATGCCGATGAGGTCCGCGTCATCCGGCTGAACAACTTCAGCTCCTACGGGACGCCCCAGGCTGTGTCCGCGTCGAACCCAGAGTCGCTCACCGTGGGGGACGTCGATGGGGATGGTGACGCGGATCTCGCCTGGTCCGTGGGCTCACCCGTCATCGCCCAGAACGAGGGAGGCACCATCACCAAGGCCAGCATCTCGAATAGCCAATCGACCTCCGCGGCCAAGCTTTGGGATCTGGACGGCACCGCCCCAGCCGAGCTGGTCATCGGGGTCTACGGGCTCTTCACCCGGGAGCATCTCCGTGTGTTCATGAACTCGGACACCCTGAATGCCTCGGTCTTCGACACCTATTCAGACGTTTCCGTGAAGGAGTGGCCGGTGTACCTCGCCCGTTTCGGCTCGGGGGTCGCCTATGCAGACAACGGTGGCACCTTCGGCATCCTGCGCAACGAGCAGGGAACGCTGCTCGACGAACGGACCTTCACGTATGACGGGGATGCCAAGGGGCTTGCATCTGGCGATTTCGACAAGGACGGCGCGCCCGACATCGCCATCATCAGCCAGGACAAGAAGGCCGTGCTCCTCTTCATGAGCCACTCGGGCTGACGCGATCGTTGCACATATGCAACGGTGCGTGGCACCGCACCTCATCGATCCCGGGACGGCGGACCTGTACTCTGCCTTCCGCTGAGCCTCGATAGGGTAGCGTGCGCGCCCACCCATGGGTGCGCTCGATGACATGGCGCTGTTTGCCGCCTTGGCCCGCCATGGCGGCATCCGCAAGGCGGCGGCCGAGCTGGAGACTCAGCCGTCCACCGTCAGCCGGCGGCTGACCGCGCTCGAGAAGCGCCTGGGCGTGCGGCGGGGGTGCGAGGCCCAGGGCTTTCCTTGGGAGCAGCCCCAGGCGAAGCCGTCCCGCTAGCCTCAAGCCGCGGAGACGTTCCGAAGCCCGGCGCCCGAGCGATCAGGCCGGCAGGCTCAAGATGGGGAGGGTCTCCACGCGACCGTTCATTCGCCTGCTCAACGCACTGCGCAAAAGATGTGCTCCCCGTCCTTGTAGGTCCGCTATCTTGGGGGAGGAGGGCGCCCGCGGAACCATGAACGTCGTCTTCATTTCTCCCCACTTTCCTCCTCATTTCGTGCACTTCGTCACCTCCCTGCGAGAGCGAGGTGTCACCGTCCTGGGGATTGGCGACGCTCCGTATGACACGCTGCGACAGGAGCTGAAGAGCGCACTGAGCGAGTACTACTTCGCGCCCCACCTCGATGACGTGGACGCCATGCAGCGCGCCGTGGGGTACTTCACCTGGCGCTACGGCCGGGTTGATCGCATCGACTCGCTCAACGAGACCTGGCTCGAGATCGAGGCCCGGCTGCGCGAGGACTTTCACGTGCCGGGCCTGCGGCCCGCGGATCTGCGCCAGCTCCGCTCCAAGCTGGGCATGCATGATCTCTTCAAGCAGGCCGGCATCCCTCACCCGGACGCCATCGCCGCTCGGGATGCGGCCCAGGTGAAGGCCTTCGGCCAGCGCGTGGGGTATCCGCTCGTGCTCAAGCCGGACGTGGGCGTGGGCGCCGCCCACACCTTCATGGTCCAGAGCGACGCCGAGGTGGACACCGCGTTCTCCCAGCCGCTGTCCGGCTATGTGGCGCAGAAGTTCGTGAAGGGCACCATCGTCACCTACGACGGCATGGTAGACCGCGACGGCCAGGTCATCTGCTCCTTCAGCCACGAGTACAGCAACGGCATCATGGAGTCGGTGCTCGAGCAGCGCGATCTGGCCATCTGGAGCCTGCGCGAGCTGCCGCCTGCGCTCGAGGCGCTGGGCCGCCGCACCGTGGACGCGCTCGGGCTGCGCGAGCGCTGGTTCCACCTGGAGTTCTTCCGCCTCGAGGACGGGAGCTTCGTGGCGCTCGAGGCCAACCTGCGTCCGCCCGGCAGCGTGCTGACGGACATGATGAACTACGCCTGCGATATCGACGTGTACCGGCTGTGGGCGCGCATGCTCGCGGGCGAGCCGGTGCGCGACTTCCAGTACACGCGCAAGTACTACGTCTGTCACACCTCGCGCCGCGCGGGCCGCGCCTACAAGCATCCCCACGCGCAGGTGGTGTCACGGCTGGGCCCGGCCCTGCTCCATCACTGGGAGCTGCCAGCCGTCTTCCGCAGCGCCCTGGGCAACGAGATCTACCTGTCTCGCCACCAGGAGCTGAGCGCGATGCGGGAGGCTGTCCACTTCATCCAAGCGCCCGCCTGAGCGGGGTGGGCCTCAGCTCAGCAGCCAGCGCAGGGCCGTGGGCAACCGGCGCTGCCAGTCCAGCTCGTGGTGGAGTCCGCCGGGCTCGAGGAAGAGGGCCAGCTCGTGGTCCGCGTACCCCAGCCCCTTGAGGTGGAAGTAGAAGTCCCGAGTGGCCTGGCCGTAGAACATGGGCCAGCCCACGGGATCGACGTTCTCGTGGGTGCCCGCGTCCAGGTAGATGCGCGTCCAGCGGCGGGTATGGGACGTCCACTGCTCGAAGAGGCGGTTGTAGCTCCACATCACCGAGGGGGACATGCCGCCGATGCGGCCGAACAATTCCGGGTACTTCCAGCCCAGGTAGAGCGACATCAGCCCGCCGAGCGACGAGCCCATGACGCCCGTCCACTCCGGAGCCTGGCGCGTGCGCCAGTGGCTGTCGATGAACGGCTTGAGCGCCTCGACGACGAAGCGGACATAGGACTCGCCGCGAGCGCTCACGCGGCTGCGGGGCTCGTCCCAGGGGGAGTACTCGGCGAGGCGATCCGGGGAGGAGTCCACGGCGACAATGAGCCACGGCTCCACCTGGCCCTCGTGCACCATCGCGTCCAGCACCTGGTTTGTACACCAAGTGTCGTAGATGGCGGACTCGGGGTGCGCGAAGACGTTCTGCCCGTCGTGCATGTAGAGGACGGGGTAGCGCCGGTCCGAGGAGGGATCGTACCCCTCCGGGGTGTAGATGCGCAGGGAGCGGGTGGTTCCCTCCTGCGGCGAGGGGAAGTCTCGGATGATCTGAATGGTGCTCATGAGGGGGGTCGACGGGCGCAGAATAGGGTGTGTGCCGAATTCTGAGAAGGTGTACGCAACTCCCGAGAGGTAGGCCCGATAATCCCTTCAAAACCTTTTCGGCTGTGCGAGGGACCTATCCATGAGCACCTACCGCATCAAGTCTGGCGACACTCTCAGCGCGATCGCGCAGCGCTACCACACCACGGTCGGCTCGCTGGCCAAGGCCAACGGGATCAAGAACCCGAACCTGATCATCGCCGGCAAGTCGCTCAACATCCCGGGCAGCAAGGACGAGTTCATCCCGTCCGGCTCCAAGGGTGGCGGCCGCACGGGCGGCAGCAGCGGTGGCACGCAGGCGGCCTCGGGCAGCACGTCGGTGGGCGGCCCCGTGCCCCCCGGCCAGGTGGGCGACTGGATCAAGCAGGCGCTGGGCGAGCTGCAGAAGGCGGGCGTGGACACCAGCAAGATCAACCCCCAGGACATCGCGACCATCATCCAGCACGAGTCGGGCGGCAACCCGAACGCGGTGAACAACTGGGACTCGAACGCCAAGGCGGGCCACCCCTCGAAGGGCCTGATGCAGACCATCCAGTCGACGTTCGACGCGTACAAGCTGCCGGGCCACAACAACATCTTGAACCCGGTGGACAACATCATCGCCGGCGTCCGGTATGCGATGTCGCGGTACGGTTCGGTGTCCAACGTGCCGGGCATCCGGGCGGTCCACTCGGGCGGCTCGTACGTCGGTTACTAAGAAGCTCTGAAGTGTGCTTGTTCGCGCCTCGCGCGAGTCGTCACCCTGCCAGCGGGTGGCGGTTCGCCGCGGGGCGCGGCTGTTTTTGACGCGGGGCAGCACTACGTATTAGGTAGGGCGAAACCCAGCTTCGTATTAGGTAGGGCGAAACCCAGCTTCGGGGTAACTCATGGCGCTGAGGCGGTGGATAGATCGGGTTCCACTGGTCAGCTTGACCTGCGCCATGACGGTGGGCCTGCTGTCCTGTGGATTTCAGCGGACGGGTAGAAATGCTGAACTGCATGATGGTTATCCGCGTGGTCCTGGAACCTTCTGTGCCCTGAATCCGGAAGGCTGTCCGCCGAACTCGTCCGCTACGGTCGCGCAGCCCGGCGCTTTTGATCTCAGTTCCTGTCTCGACGCATGCGAGGCAGGAGGCGCCGTGCTGGAGAGCTATTGCCGGGGGCTTCCTGAAAAGTGGCAGCGCGAAGTCTGTTGGTCGGTCGTCTTGGGCAGCAAGGTGGCTTGCAAGAACATGTGCTACCGCCTGAACGCCTGCGCCGTTTCCGGCGGCCCCGGTTGTCCATGATGCGAGAGGTCGAGGCAGCTTATGAGCACTTGGCTCCCTGAACTGACGTCGATCGATGATCCTGTGGCCGACGACTATTGGTCGTACGAGAACGATCACGGGATCAAGTACGAGGTACGCGTAACGATAGGGCGTCCGGTTGCGATCCCTCATGATCCGAACGGGGATTGGTACTGCCCAATTCGCATTGAGCGCTTCCTGCCACGGATCCTGTGCGTAGTGGGTGTTGGCCCCGTGGACGCACTGGCTAATGCAGGGCGCATCATCCGGGAGCACTTCCACGAACTGCGCAAGGTCAGCCCGCGCGCTCGGCCCCTAGTGAACAAGCAAGCGGTGACGGTCGGTAGGATCGGCGAACGCGATCTGCAGGGTGTATTTGACCGCTGGGGCACTGATCGTGCTGGCTTCCAGATAGCGGGGGTGCCCGAATGGCTCTTGAAGCGTGGGCAACCGCAGCAGCGCCAGGGATTCACAGTAGGCAATGCCGGGCCCTTTCGTCCTGACGTCGTGTGGGACGATGCTGATCGGGCATACCTCGTCGAACTCAAAAGCGCGGCGAAGGGTGAACCCCTCGCTGTAGGTCAGGCTTTCGCCGGGGCCACGCTCTTGGGACATGATCAACAAGCAGGCGGTTTGGGACGCAAACCGGTCCCTGTCATCATCACTCAGTTCAACTACTGGAACCGGGCGGCTTTGTCGTTCATGCTCGAAGAGGGCCTTCGGTGGGGGCGCGAGTTCTATCTTGAGTTCGATGTCGTCGAGCAGGGAGAACGGCGGTGGATGTGGTTCGACGCCCCTCTCGCACCACTGACCCCTGTGGCTAGACCGCCTGCTGCTTCGGATACGATCACCGGTCTAGAGCATTGGTATCGGATTGGCTCATGTGATGCTTGGTTCGGTACAAAGAAGCAAATCCCCTGGCGCGATGGGTTGCTGTTTCGTCCCGTCATTCCGGATGATGCCTACGCCATCTGTGCGGCCGTTCATGGACGCTCCAATGAGTGGTTGTTGTGGTCGGGCTCAGGAGAAAGAAGGGATGCAGGCGAGTTCTGGCTGCTGGAGGGAGCGTCCTGAATTCCCCTGCGCCGGGTGCTAGCCTGCCGCTCGTCATGAAGCCCTCCTGCCGCCTGCTCCTGCTCCTGGCCCTCACCGCTGGCTGCGCCACGCCAAAGGGGCCGTCGGCCATCGCCGAGGCCTACGCGAAGGCGCTGGAGGAGAACCGGCTCTCGGACGCCTATGCCCTCACCACCGGGTTGCCCGAGGGAGTGTCCGGCTTCCGTGAGCGGTACCCTGATGCCACGGCGCGTCGCGAGCGGGCCGCGTCCGTGCGCGCCAGCACGGCGGAGCTGGAGGCCCGCTCTCCCAACCTGCTCCTGGAGCGCCGCCAGGACACCTGGCGCGTGGTGGAGACCCGGCCCGCGGACGAGGCGAAGGCCGCCCTCACGCGCTTCCTCAACGCGGTGGAGGCTCGGGACTGGGAGAAGGCCTGGAGCCTGCTGAGCGGGCCGCTGCGCTCGCGCTACACCCCGGACCGCTTCCGCGAGGACTTTCAGCGCGAGCCCCTGGCGAAGGAGCGCCTGCGCCGCGCCCGTCTGGCCCTCCGCGGCAACGTGAAGGTGACCCACGGCGACGCCACCTTCCCGCTGGGCGCGGATCGCGCGGTGCGGCTGGTGCTCGAGGAGGGCGAGTACCGCGTGGCAGCCATCGAGTGAGGCTCGGCCTGCCCGGAGGCTTGCAGGCGGGCAGAGGCCTGGAGCGTGCGGCGGGGGGCACGGTGCGTTAAACGTCGTTGACAGCCCCGGGGGGGCTGGCCATCCTCCGCGGCCTTCCGGGCCTGCAACTGCCCGATTTCCAAAAGGTTTCAGGTGTCCTGATGAGCGTGTCCGAGCGCGACGTCCTCGCGGCGATGTCCCAGGTGATGGATCCCGAGCTGCACGTGGATCTGGTGAAGGCGGGGATGGTGAAGGACGTGCGCTTGAGCGGCGACACGGTGAAGCTGAAGATCGAGCTGACCACGCCCGCCTGCCCGCTCAAGGGGAAGATCCAGGCGGACGCCGAGGCGGCCCTCAAGGGCGTGCCGGGGCTGAAGTCCTTCGAGATCGAGTGGGGCGCCCAGGTCCGAGCCACCGGCGGCGCGGCGCCGGGACAGGGCCAGGCGCTGCTGCCGGGCGTGAAGAACATCGTCCTGGTGGGCGCGGGCAAGGGCGGCGTGGGCAAGAGCACCGTGGCGGTGAACCTGGCCGTGGCGCTGGCCAGGCACGGCGCCAAGGTGGGCCTGCTGGACGCGGACTTCTATGGCCCGTCCATCCCGCTGATGACCGGAATCACCGAGCGCCCCGTCAGCCCGGACGGCAAGACGCTCAACCCGATGATCAAGCACGGGCTCAAGGTCATGTCGATCGGCTTCCTGGTAGAGCCGGATCAGGCGCTCATCTGGCGCGGGCCCATGCTGCACGGCGCGCTCATGCAGCTGGTGCGGGACGTGAACTGGGGCGAGCTGGACTACCTGATCCTGGATCTGCCGCCGGGCACGGGCGACGTGGCGCTGTCACTCTCCCAGTCCGTGCGGGCCGCGGGGGCGGTGCTCGTCACCACGCCGCAGGATGTGGCGCTGGCGGACGTGGTGCGCGCCAAGCAGATGTTCGACAAGGTCCACATCCCGGTGCTGGGCATCGTCGAGAACATGAGCCAGTTCGTCTGCCCGCACTGCTCCAAGACGACGCACATCTTCAACCACGGCGGCGGCCGCAAGGCAGCCGAGATGTTCAACATCGCCTTCCTGGGCGAGGTGCCGCTGGACCTGAAGGTGCGCGAGTCGGGAGACTCGGGAGTGCCGGTGGTGGCGGGCGCGCCGGACAGCCCGGAGTCCCAGGCCTTCATGGAGGTCGCCCGTAACGTCGCCGGCCGGGTGTCCGCCGAGAGCGCGCGGGCCGTCCGGTTGCCGGTGATGCAGGCTCGCTGAGTCCCGCAGTCCCCGAGGTGCCGCATGGCTGGTGACAGCGAAGACCTTCCGCCGGATCCGCTCGACGATGACTACGAGCAGCCACAGGCCGGCCGAGCGGGCTTCGTGCCGGAGTTCGTGCGCAAGGTGGCCGTCGCCGGGCTGGGCGCCATCTTCATGACGGAGGAGGGCATCCGCAACCTCGCCGGGCAGCTCAAGCTGCCCAAGGAGGTGCTGGGCTTCATCCTCTCCCAGGCCGAGAAGACCAAGGACGAGGTCGGCCGGGTGCTGACCGAGGAGCTGCGCCGCTTCCTGCAGTCGGAGAAGCTGCGCGAGGAGTTCGTGAAGTTGCTCTCGGGGATGACGCTGGACGTGCGAGCGCAGATCCGTCTGGTGCCCACCGACGAGGACGCGAAGAAGGAGGGAGCGCCCGAGGAAGGCGCCGGCGCCCCCAAGCCGCCTCGAGTGGTCGTCTCCGAGCTGAACGCGCGCCGCGGCAAGCGGACGAAGAAGGAGTGACGTTGGAGGAAGGTGTGCGGCCGGGCTGGAGAAGCCACCCGCTGATGAAGCGCCTGCCGCTGCTGGTGCTGGCGGCGCTGGGCATCTGGCTGTGGCAGTCGACGAGCACTCCCGAGCGTGAGCTCGTGTGGCGGCTGGAGGGCTCGGGCTGGAGCGCCGTGCGAGCCCTGGACTTCCAGGTGACGGGCGCGGACGGGAAGATCCTCAAGCGCGAGGAGCGCTTCTTCTCCGCGGCGCCTCCGCCCGAGGTGACGCTGAAGGTGGCGCTGCCCGAGGGCTCCTACCAGACACTCATCTTCGTGAAGGAGGAGGGGCGCCCCACGCGTCCCCCGCTGGTGGAGCGGCTGACAATTGGAGAGGAGCAGTACGTTCTCCGTCCGCTGCGGCTGCCCGCGAGCCGTTGACCCATCCGAGGGCGGGGGCTATAGCGCCCGCACTTCACTCTCGGCCGAGGTCACGAACACCATGGCAACGGAGCACATCGTCGTCGTCGGGGCAGGGCAGATGGGCGCGGGCATCGCGCAGGTGTCGCTGCAGGCAGGGCTGCGCGTCACGCTGGTGGATGTGTCGAAGGAGGGGCTCGCCAAGGGCGCGGACCGGATCCGGGCCGGGCTGGCGAAGCTGGTGGAGAAGGGCAAGCTGGACGCCGAGAAGCGCAAGGCGGCCGAGGCGAACCTGGCCACCTCCTCGAGCGCCGCGGACGTGAAGGACGTGGACTTCGCCGTCGAGGCGGTGACGGAGAACGAGGACCTCAAGCGCCGCATCTTCCTGGAGCTGGACGCCGTGGTGAAGCCGGGCGGCGTGCTGGCGACGAACACCTCGTCCATTCCGATCACCCGCATCGCGGCGTCCACGAAGCGGCCCGAGGCGGTGATCGGGATGCACTTCATGAACCCGGTGCCGGTGATGCAGCTGGTGGAGCTGATCCGCGGCGCAGCGACATCGGACGAGACGTACCAGAAGACGCGGGCGCTGGCGGAGAAGATGGGGAAGACGACGGTGGTGTCCAAGGACATGCCGGGCTTCATCGTCAACCGCATCCTCATCCCCATGCTGAACGAGGCGTGCTTCGCGCTGATGGAGGGCCTGGGCACGGCGGAGGACATCGACACGGCGATGAAGCTGGGGACGAACCAGCCGATGGGCCCGCTGCAGCTGGCGGACTTCATCGGGCTGGACACGTGCCTCTACATCGCCGAGGTGCTCCACAAGGGGCTGGGCGATTCCAAGTACCGCCCGTGCCCGCTGCTGCGCCAGTACGTGGACGCTGGCTGGTACGGCAAGAAGAGCGGTCGCGGCTTCTACAAGTACTGAGCTCAGAGTTCGATCCGGTTGCGGCCAGCGGCCTTCGCCCGGTAGACCCGCTCGTCGGCTGCCCGCAGCAGCGCTTCCACGTCCACTCCGTCCCTGGGCGCTTCGGCAATGCCCGCGCTGAAGGTGATGTGGAAGCGTTGGCCCTGGTCTCCCTCGAACTCCACGCCCTCCAGCTCCCGCGCGGAGCGCGCCAGGATGTCCCGAGCGCGCTCGGCCGTGGTCGCCGGGAGCGCCAGCACGAACTCCTCGCCGCCCCAACGCCCCCGCACGTCCTCTCTGCGGAAGCGCGACAGCAGCAGCAGCCCCAGCCGGGACAGTACGCGGTCTCCAGCCAGATGCCCGTACGTGTCGTTCACCCGCTTGAAGTGATCCAGATCCAGGAAGCACACCGCCACCGGCTCCTGGCGGCGCTTCGATTCGGCCAGACGGGTACGCAAGCCTTCCAGGAAGGCGCGGCGCAGCAGCATGCCGGTGAGCGCATCCCGCTCGGAGCGATCGCGTGCCAGGCGACCCCGCTCCAGCCTGGAGTGCATGCGCGCCAGCAGCTCCTCGCGCAGCACGGGCTTGGTCAGGTAGTCGTCCGCTCCAGCCTGGAAGGCCTCCAGGCGGAACTCCACCTCCATGCGGGAGGTGATGAAGAGCACGGGTAATTGCTGCCACTCGGGTATCGCGCGGACGATGCGGCAGAGATCAAAGCCGCTGGGCCCCGGCATCTCCACGTCCAGCAGCAGCAGGTCGGGGCGGTGCTCGGACAGCGCCTCCACCAGTCTGTACGGATTCGACAACCCCACGACCTCCACTCCATCCGCTGCCACGATGTGACAGAGTGCCCGCAAGGTGTTCTCGTTGTCGTCCACCACCAGCACTCGCGAACGTTCCGGGCGTCGGGCCGCCACCATTCGCTCCACCGCCTCGGTGAACTCCAGCGCGGAGAAGGGGCGCGGCAGGTAGAGCGAGGCGCCGGCATGGGCGGCAGCCACCCGGTGGACGAAGCTCGTGTCCGCGCTGAAGAAGGCCAGCGGCAGCCCCTGTAATCCTGGCTCGCCGCGAAGCCGAGCCGCCGCCGCGAAGCCGCCCTCCGGGCCTCCGAGGTGCACGTGCAGCAGCGCCCCATCCAGCCACTGGCCGCGGGCCCGCTCCAAGGCCTCCTCGAGGCTCCGGGCGGTGATGACTCGCACCATGCGCTGCTGGCCGAGCTTCTCGAGCTCCGCCAGATACGCCTCGTCCTCATCCGCCACCAGCACCGTGCCCAGCATGCCCAGGGCCGACATGTCGAGGTACGGAGGCGCCTTGTCGTTCATGAGATCCCCCTGGGGCGGCCTCATCGTACCCGTTGTGCTTCTGGACATGGAAACGGTCCGCTGGTTCCCGAAGGTGCCGATAACGTCTGGACGGAGGGCTGTCTCTCTGAGAGAGAGCGGGGCAGGGCATCACCGCCCCATCCACTTTCTCGCCTTCCTACCGAGGACCCCATGGCCTACGAGAACATCCGGCTGGAGACGCAGGGCGCCATCTCGACGCTCACGATCGACCGGCCCAAGGCGCTCAACGCACTCAACAGCAAGACGCTGCAGGAACTCGAGTCCGCCCTCCAGACCCTGGGGCCGGACACGCGCGTGCTCATCCTCACCGGAGGAGGGGAGAAGGCCTTCGTGGCGGGCGCGGACATCGCGGAGATGTCCTCCATCAGCGCGGCGCAGGCGCGCGAGTTCGCCGCGCTGGGCCACCGGGTGATGGCCACGCTGGAGTCCCTGCCTTTCCCGACGATCGCGGCGGTCAACGGCTTCGCGCTGGGCGGCGGCTGCGAGCTGGCCCTGGCGTGCGATCTCATCTACGCCTCGGAGAAGGCGAAGCTGGGGCTGCCCGAGGTCTCCCTGGGCGTGATTCCGGGCTTCGGCGGGACACAGCGGCTCGCCCGGCTCGTGGGGAAGATGCGGGCCAAGGAGCTCATCTTCACCGGCGGCCACGTGTCCGCGGCGCAGGCCAAGGAGTACGGCCTGGTGCTGGAAGTCCTGCCGGCCGACAAGCTGCTGGAGCACTGCCGCTCGGTGGCGGAGAAGATCCTCAAGAATGGCCCGCTCGCCATCTCCCAGGCCAAGCGCGTGATCGAGTTCGGCGCGGACCAGGATCTGCGCGCCGCCAACGAGCTGGAGCGCCAGGGCTTCGCCGTCCTCTTCGGCTCGGGGGACCAGCGCGAGGGCATGAAGGCCTTCTTGGAGAAGCGCCCCGCCGCCTTCACGGGCAAGTAAGATCCTTCCGACCGGTCGGTCTCTAATAGGCGCGGCAACCCAGTCTCGGGGGCGCTGTTGACGAGCGGTATTCCCCCGCCTCGCGCCGCATACTATGGAGACAGGCCACCTTCCCCCAGGAGTGCCATGAACTTCGAGCTGACCGACATCCAGCGCGACATTCAGCGGATGTGCCGTGAGTTCGCCGCGAAAGAGCTCATCCCGAACGCGCGCAAGTGGGACGAGACCCACGCGTGGCCCACCGAGGCGGTGCGCAAGCTCGCGGAGCTGTCGTTGCTGGGCGTGGCGGTGCCCGAGCAGTACGGCGGCGCCGGCCTGGACAACGTCTGCTACGCCATCGCCATGGAGGAGATCAGCCGTGGCTGCGCCTCCACGGGCGTGATCATGAGCGTGAACAACTCGCTCTACTGCGATCCGGTGATGAAGTTCGGCACCGAGGAGCAGAAGCAGCAGTTCCTGGTGCCCTTCGCCCGCGGCGAGAAGCTGGGCTGCTTCGGCCTCACCGAGCCCGAGGCCGGCAGCGATGCGGCGTCGCAGAAGACGACGGCGGTGCGCCGGGGCGACGAGTACGTGATCAACGGCTCGAAGAACTGGATCACCAACGGCCCCAAGGCGGACGCCATCGTCCTGTTCACGATGACGAACAAGGAGGCGGGCAACAAGGGCATCACCGCCTTCCTGGTGCCCACGAACACCAAGGGCTTCATCCGCGCCGAGCCGGACAAGAAGATGGGCATCAGCGCGGCGTGGTCCTGCTCCATGTTCTTCGAGGACATGCGCGTGCCGGCCAAGAGCATCCTCGGCAAGGAGGGCGAGGGCTTCAAGGTCGCCATGAGCACGCTGGACGGCGGGCGCATCGGCATCGCCGCGCAGGCGCTGGGCATCGCCCGGGCGGCCTTCGAGGAGGCAGTGCGCTACTCGGGCGAGCGCCAGACGTTCGGCAAGCCGATCCGGGATCACCAGGCCATCCAGTTCATGCTGGCGGACATGGCCACGGAGATCGACGCGGCGCGGCTGCTGGTGCACCAGGCGGCGCTGCTCAAGGACAAGGGCGTGCGTCACTCGGTGGAGAGCTCCATGGCCAAGCTGTACGCCAGCGAGATGGCCAGCCGCGTGGCCAACAAAGCCCTGCAGGTCCACGGCGGCATGGGTTACAGCAAGGAGATGGATGCCGAGCGCCACGTGCGCGACGCGCGGATCACCGAGATCTACGAGGGGACGAGCGAGATCCAGCGCATCGTCATCTCGGCCAACCTGCTGAAGGAGTAGGTATGAAGCGTTCCTTCGTCGCGCTGATGTTGCTGGCCTCCACGGTGGCCTTCGCCCAGGCCAAGGCTCCGGCTGGGCAGAAGCAGGCCCCGGCCGAGCTGGACGTGAGCCGGATGCCCTTCACGCCGGACTCGATCCAGCAGGTGATCCTCCACCAGAAGGGGAAGATCCAGGAGTGCTACGAGGACGCCATGGCCTCCAAGTCGAAGAAGGTGGAGGGCAAGCTGATGACATCCTTTGTCATCACCCCCCAGGGCCTGGTGACGAACGCGAAGGTGGAGAAGAAGGGCACGACGCTGAAGGACAAGGGGCTGCACGACTGCGTGGTGTCGGTGCTGACGGCGATGAGCTTCCCCAAGCCGCCGGACGGCAAGGACCACCCCATCGAGTACCCGTTCAACCTCAAGGCCATCGAGTAGGAAGCCGCCCGTGAACCTCGAGCTGACCGAGACCCAGACGCTGATCCGCGACACCGCGCGCAAGTTCGCCAGGGAGCGCGTGGCCCCACAGGCCCGCACCTTCGATCGCGAGGAGATCTTCCCCACCGCGCTCTTCAAGGAGCTGGCCGAGCTGGGGCTGCTGGGGGTGAACATCCCCGCGCGCTTCGGCGGAGCGGAGGCCGGAGTGGTGGCCTACGCCCTGGCGATGATGGAGATCTCCGCGGCGTGCGCCTCCACCTCGGTGGCCATGGCCGTGACGAACATGTGCGCGGAGCTGATCCACATGTTCGGCACGGAGGCGCAGCGGGAGAAGTTCGTCACCAAGCTGGTTTCCGGCGAGGCGGTGGTGGGCTCGTTCGCGTTGTCCGAGCCTCACGCTGGCTCGGATCCGGGCGCGCTGCGCACCACGGCGGTGCGCAAGGGCGACACGTGGGTGCTCAACGGCAGCAAGCAGTGGATCACCTCGGGCGCGCACGCGGGGGTGATGGTGGTGTGGGCGCGCACGTCCCCGGCGGGCAACAAGGGCCTGTCGTGCTTCATCGTCGAGGGAGGCACCAAGGGCCTCATCATCGGCAAGCACGAGGACAAGATGGGCCTGCGCGGCTCGAACACGGTGAGCCTGACGTTCGAGGACTGCGTCATCCCCGCCGACAACCTCCTGGGCAAGGAAGGGGAGGGGTTCAAGCTGGCCATGGTGGCGCTGGACGGCGGGCGTATTGGCATTGCCTCGCAAGCGTGCGGGGTGGCTCGGGCGGCGCTGGAGGCGTCGGTGCGGTACACGAAGGACCGCAAGGCGTTCGACCAGCCCATCGCGGAGTTCCAGGCGCCGCGCTTCATGATGGCGGACATGAAGGTGCAGCTCTCGGCGGCCGAGCTGCTGACGTTCCGCGCGGCGCAGATGAAGGAGCAGGGCAAGCCCTTCACCCGCGAGGCCTCCATGGCGAAGCTGTACGCCAGCGAGATGGCCAACCGCGTCTGCGACAAGGCGGTGCAGCTCCACGGCGGCTACGGCTACATCGACGAGTTCCCGGTGGAGCGCTTCTTCCGGGACGCACGCGTGCAGACCATCTACGAGGGCACCAGCGAGGTGCAGCGGATGGTGATCGCCCGGGAGACGTTCAAGCTGTTCAGCTAGAGCTCCTGAGGACGGGCCACCTCGGCGCAGAAGCGCCGGGTGGCCACGCAGCTCCGCTCAGCCCTTCACAGCGCCAGCGGTGAGGCCCGAGACGATCTTCCGCTGGAAGATCAGCACCAGCACCACCAGCGGCACGGTGACGATCACCGAGGCCGCCATGATGAGGCCCCAGGGAGTTTCGAACGCGCTGCCACCGCTGAACAGGGCGATGGCCACCGGCACCGTGCGCACGCTGTCGGACTGGGTGAAGGTGAGGGCGAAGAGGAACTCGTTCCACGCGGCGATGAAGGCCAGCAGGCCCGTGGTCGCCATGGCGGGCCCCAGCAGCGGCAGGAACACGCGGAAGAGGATGATCGCCGGCGTGGCTCCGTCCATGATCGCCGCCTCCTCCAGCTCCTTGGGTAGCTCGCGCATGAACGTGGTCAGCACCCACACCGTGAAGGGCAGGGTGAGGATCAGGTCCGAGACGATCAGCGCGGGCAGCTTGTTGTAGAAGCCCAGCCACCGGACCAGCTCGAACATGCCCGACAGCACGGCGATCTGCGGGAACATGGACACGCCGAGCACCGAGAGCAGCAGCAGCCCGCGCCCGCGGAACTCAATGCGCGCCAGCGCGAACGAGGCCGTCAGCCCCAGCAGCAGCGACAGCACCACCACCGAAGTGGCGACGATCACCGAGTTGAAGATGTTCTGCCCGAAGGGCTGGGCCGTGAAGACCGCCGAGTAGTTGCCCCAGGCGACCTCCTTGGGCCACGGATCCACCTCGAACAGCGCGCTGCCCGTCTTCAGCGAGGAGACGATGGCCCAATAGAACGGGAACAGCGTGTAGACGGCGATGACGGCCAGCAGGAGCCAGAACGCGATCTTCTTCACCCAGCGCATGCGCTATGCCTCCCCCGTCAGCTTCACCCGGCCCACCACCATGTAGACGGCGGTGAACAGGGCGATGATCGCGAACAGCAGCGACGCTGACGCGGACCCCACGCCGATCTCCTGGTACTCGAACATCCGCTGCCGCGCGTAGCCCGCCATGGGCATGGTGTCCATGCTGCCGCCGGTGAGCACGAAGAACACGTCGAACACGCGCAGCGCGTCCAGCATGCGGAAGATGATGGCCACCATCAGCGGCCCCCGCAGCAGCGGCAGCGTCACCTGGAAGAAGGAGCGGATGGGGCCGGCCCCGTCGATCTTCGCCGCCTCGTAGATGTCCTCCGGCAGCATCTGCAGCGCCGCGAGGATCAGCAGCGCCATGAAGGGCGTGGTCTTCCACACGTCCACCGCGACCACCGCCACGAAGGACAGGCCCGGCTCGGCCGTCCACGCCATGGCCTCGGAGATGAACCCCAGCTTCAGGAGGATCGCGTTGATGACGCCGTAGACGTCATTGAACATCCACGCCCACATTCGCGCGGAGACGACGGTGGGAATGGCCCAGGGCACCAGCACCGCGGCGCGCAGGAGCGCCCGGCCGCTGAACTTCGCGTGCAGTGCCAGGGCGATGATCAGCCCCAGCACCGTCTCCAGGAACACCGAGACAAAAGCGAACCGGAAGGTGGTCCACACCGTGGTCCACCAGTCCGGATCGTTCAGCACGTACTTGAGGCTGTCCAGCCCCACGAACTTCGACGCCCCCAGATCCGTCAGGTTCGCGTCCGTGAACGCGAACCAGAAGGTGCGCGCCAGCGGCCAGCCCGCCACCAACCCCATGGCGATCAGGGTGGGCAGCAGGAACAGCCAGGCCGAGCGGGTGCGCTGGCGGAGAATCGCGGACGGAGGGGCCTCGGGCTCCCCCGTGGCCGCACTCGCGGCGATCGGTGTCGTCGTGGGGCTGGTCATTCAGCGCTCCCTCACCACTTGCCGTCCTTGCTCAGGCCCTTGATCTTCGCCTCGACCGTCTTCAGGTTGTCGGCGGCCTTGCCCTTGCCGGAGAGCGTGGAATAGACGGCGTTGCGGAACTCGGTGCTCACCTGGTTGTACTTCGCCCCGGTGATCGTCGGCCGCGGCACCGCGTTCACGAACGTCTCGTACAGGTTGCCCATGAACGGGTTGGCCTTGAGCAGCTCCGGATCCTTGTAGAGGCTCATGATGGTGGGGTTGAACGAGGCCACCAGCGCGCGGCGCTTCTGCTCCTCGGGGCCCGTCAGGTACTTCACCAGGTCCACCGCCAGCTTCTGGTTCTTGGAGAACTTCGACACTCCGAGCTGCCACCCGCCCAGCGTGCCCGTGGACTTGCCGTCCGCGCCGCCCTTGGGCAGCGCCATCACGGCCACCTTGCCCGCCACCGGGCTGTCCTTGCCGTTGGCCAGCGCCCAGGCGTACGGCCAGTTGCGCATGTAGACCGCCGTGCCGGCCTGGAAGGCGTTACGCGCCTCCTCCTCCTGGTAGTTCAGCACGCCCTTGGGCACCACGTTGCCCACCAGCCCCGCGAAGAAGTCGATCGCCTCGGCCGCCTTCGGGTTGTTCACGGTGACCTTGCCGCTCGAGTCCACGATCGTCCCGCCCTTGAACGAGTCGACCCACTCCAGCGCGTTGCACGTCAGGCCCTCGTACGCCTTGCCCTGGAAGACGAAGCCCGACAGCTTCGTGTTGCCGGCCTTCTTCTCGCCGTCCATCACCACCTTGGCCGACTGCGCCAGCTCCTGCCACGTGGTGGGCGGCTTCTGCCCGTACTTATCGAGCAGGTCCTTGCGGTAGTAGAGCAGCCCCGCATCCGTGAACCACGGGATGGCGATCAGCTTGCCGTTGACGGTGTTGTTCTGGACGATCGGCTGGAAGTGCTGCTTGAGGACGTCTTCACCGAAGTAGGGCTTCAGGTCGATGAAGTTATTGGCCATCAGGCCCGGCCACACCACGTCGATGCGGATCACATCCACGTCCGCGGAGCCGGCCGCCAGCAGTTGCTGGAACTGAGCCAGCTGCTGCCCCGCATCCTGCGGCACACTCATCAGCTCCACGGTGTTGCCGGTCTTCTTCGCCCAGGCGTCCGCGCCCTGCTTGCAGACGTCCGCCTCCTGGCCCACGGAACCACAGGCGATGACGAGCTTCTCTGCGAGCGCTACACCTGGAGCGACGAGCGTCGCCGCGGCGACGAGCCCTGCCAATACCTTCTTCATGCGTGTCTCCCTCCCAAGAGGCGTCCCGAGCTTGGGACGCGTCCCCACGAAACATGCGGCCTGACGCAACCCGTCAATCCCTGACGCGATAAGTCATGATGAACGGCGCCCGCCACCCCATCCCGTGGGCGGGGTTTCCGTATCACGTTTTAAACAAGATCAGCAGTCTTGATTGTGTGAACTATCAAGCTCTAAGAGGGGCGCGGCTCGTCAGGCCCTACCGGAGGGAGCCCCTTCTCTCCGGAGTACTCCACACATCCTCAACACCTTGGAGCTGTAAAGTGCTTTCTGCTCGAAGACTGCGTTCCTGTGTGACGTCGCTGCTTGCTGTACTGGTCCTTGTCGCGATTCCCTCCACCGCGCGCGCGGGGCTCGAGGCGGGCCCCTTCGAGTTCGGCATGTACGGCCGCGTCGGCGTCGCCTGGAATCCCCAGAACGGCCGCTTCGTCCACGGCCAGTACATGAACCTGTTGGGCAACTCCCTCGGAGGCCGTCTCGAGGAGGGTGACTATCTCGAGCCCACGCTCAAGCTGAACATCGTCAAGCCCGTGGCGGAGGACAACACCAAGCCCTACTTCCAGGTGGTGCTCACGCCCTCCATGTTCGCCAACAACGGCTCCTTCATCGGAGCGTTCGCGAACAACTTCACCAACCAGCTGCGCATCGAGCTGTTCCAGGCGTACCTGGAGGCCGGCAACCTCGCCCTGCCGGATCTCAAGCTGTGGGTCGGCCAGCGCTTCTACCGCGGCAGCGACGTGCACATCGCGGACTACTACTTCTTCAATCAGCTCAACTCGCAGGGCTTTGGCGCCAAGTACAAGGGCCTGGACGTCGCCGTGCTGCTGAAGACGGGCGGCGGGCAGTACACCTCCACGGTGATCGATGACAACGACGCGACGCCGGATCCCACCATCGAGCGCCAGCGCACGGTGTTCGTCGCCCAGTACGTGCTGCCGGTGATGGAGAAGCACTCGGTGCAGTTCCTCGGCGAGTTCCACCTGCTGCCGGCCAACCGCCCGACGATCGGCGGCGAGGCGGTGGCCCCGAGTGACGTGGGCTACGTGGCGGGCGCGAAGTTCCGCGCGGATCTGGGCAACGGCAGCTTCAACGAGACCTCCGCGCGCTACGGCGGCGGCATCGCCAACGGCGCCTTCGGCGCCTCGTCCACCTGGGACACCCAGGGGCGCCCGGACTCGGACGGCAAGTTCTCCGGCGCCATGGGGCTCGAGTTCGTGGATCACTTCCTCTACAACGTGAGCTCGATGCTCACCGTCAACGCCTACGGCATCTACCAGTACAGCAAGGGCGCCAGCGGTGATGCGGCGGATCACTCCTCGAACTTCGTCGCGGGCGTGCGCAGCTTCCTGTACATCACCGACCACTTCCACCTGATCAACGAGCTGACCTACCAGGCCGTCTTCCTGGGCCACTCGGACACCGTGTCGCTGGCGACGCCCCAGGAGTGGAAGTTCGCCGTCATGCCGGCGCTCGTGCCCTCGGGTGAGCGCTCGGCGTGGGCGCGCCCGCACCTGCGCTTCATCTACACGCTGGCGCACTTCAACGAGGGCGCCCGCGCGGCCTCCACCCTGGGCGTGCTGAGCAACCCGTACTTCCGCAACTTCGGTCCCCGCGAGTGGGGCCACTACGTGGGCGTGCGCTCCGAGTGGTGGTTCTAACCGCTCGAACGGCTCCAGGGCGGGCGGGCCTCCTTCCGGGCCTGCCTGCTTCACCCCCCGGGACATGTTGCGCCCGGGGGTAACGGTTCATAAAACGGAGAGGACCCCCTGAGACGGGCCGGGAAGCGCGTCCGGTCCGACGGGGAGCGGCCCACGGGCACCTCGGGAGCCAGTCTGGCCCCGGGCGTGCCGTTTCGGCCTTTCATCACATGAAACGCGTGCTCGCTTGACTGCCGGAATAACCGGTGGCTAGGGTGCGCGGCTTCACCGTCCCCAGGGTGGGGACACACGAGGCTCCCGTCGCGCCCCGCGGGAGGCCCTCGTGACGAACAGGGGCAGCTGTACCGTTATCCAAGGACTTTCAATTCATGCAGCAGAACGTGAACCAGCAGATCGGACCGGAGGCAGGCGACGAGGATTTTGCCGCGATGTTCGAGGCGTCGCTCAAGGAGCGCGGTGGTGACGGCATCCTCAAGGAGGGTGAGATCGTCAAGGGCACCGTCGTTCAGGTGACGAAGGACTACGCGATCGTCGACATCGGCTACAAGTCCGAGGGCCAGGTTCCGATCTCCGAGTTCACCAGCCCCCGCGGCGAGATCACCGTCAAGGCGGGCGATCCCGTGGAAGTGCTCCTGGAGAGCCGCGAGAACGACACCGGCATGGTCGTCCTCTCCAAGGAGAAGGCCGACAAGATGCGCATCTGGGACGAGATCAGCGCCGCCTGCGAGCGCGATGAGATCGTCAAGGGCACCATCGTGGGCCGCGTCAAGGGAGGCCTGTCCGTCGACATCGGCGTGAAGGCGTTCCTGCCCGGCTCGCAGGTGGACATCCGGCCCGTTCGGAACTTGGACCAGTACATCTCGAAGGAGTTCGAGTTCAAGGTCATCAAGTTCAACAAGAAGCGCGGCAACATCGTCCTCTCCCGCCGCGTGCTGCTGGAGAAGCAGCGCGAGGAGATGAAGAAGGAGACCCTCAAGAACCTCAAGGAGGGTGCGGTCCTCAAGGGCGTGGTCAAGAACCTCACCGACTACGGCGCCTTCATCGACCTGGGCGGCATCGACGGCCTGCTCCACATCACGGACATGTCCTGGGGCCGCATCGGCCACCCGAGCGAGATGTTCAACGTGGGTGACGAGGTCCGCGTCGTCGTCCTCAAGTTCGACCCGACGCAGGAGCGCGTCAGCCTGGGCCTGAAGCAGATCCAGGAGGATCCGTGGCACCGCGCCGACGAGAAGTACCCGGTCGGCACCCGCGTCAAGGGCAAGGTCGTCTCCATCACCGACTACGGCGCCTTCATCGAGATCGAGCAGGGCGTCGAGGGTCTGGTGCACGTGTCCGAGATGTCCTGGACCAAGCGCCTCAAGCACCCGTCCAAGATCCTGGAGGTCGGCCAGGAGGTGGAGGCCGTCGTCCTGGACATCGATCCGAAGGCCAAGCGGATTGCGCTCGGCATGAAGCAGATCGAGCAGAACCCCTGGACGCTGCTGGAGGACAAGTACCCGATCGGCTCCGTCATCAAGGGCCAGATCCGCAACGTCACCGACTTCGGCGTGTTCGTCGGCGTCGAGGAGGGCGTGGACGGCCTGGTGCACGTGTCCGATATCTCGTGGACCCAGCGCATCAAGCACCCGGGCGAGCTCTACAAGAAGGGCGACGAGGTCGAGGCGGTGGTGCTCAACATCGACGTCGAGAACGAGCGCTTCAGCCTGGGCATCAAGCAGCTCTCGCCGGATCCCTGGGAGACGCTGTCCGAGCGCACCCCGGTGGGCAGCCGCGTGAAGGGCAAGGTCACCAAGGTCACCGACTTCGGCGCGTTCGTGGAGATCGAGCCGGGCATCGAGGGTCTGGTGCACGTGTCCGAGCTGCGCGAGGAGCGCGTGGAGAACCCGCGCGACGTGGTCCAGGAGGCTCAGGAGGTCGATGTGAAGATCATCGACATCAACACCCAGGACCGGAAGGTGGCGCTGTCCATCAAGGCGCTCATCGGCGAGGGCTCGGATGATTATCGCGAGTACCTCCGCAAGCAGGCCGAGGGCAGCAAGGCGCGCCTCGGCGACGTGATGGCGAGCAAGCTGAAGAAGTAGGCTCGCTCCTCCTACGGGGGGCACGTAACGGCGGCCGGGTTCCCTCGCGGGGGCCCGGCCGTCTGCTTTTTTCGGGAGGGGAGCGATGGGCACCCAGGGATACACGCATGGCCGCTTCGTCTGGCGCGAGCTGATGACCACGGACGCGGCGAAGGCCCGCGCGTTCTACGGCGCCCTCTTCGGATGGACGTTCGATGAGATCGATACGGGCGTTCGCAGCAAGTACTCGCTCATCCACCACGGCGGGAAGCAGCTCGGCGGGCTCTTCGAGCACCATGGCCCCTCGCAGTGGGTGAGCTACGTGTCCGTGGCCGACGTGGACGCGGTGGCCCGGATGGCGGTGGAGCTCGGCGGCAAGGTGCCTCGGGGCTCAGAGGACATCCCGAACGTCGGCCGCTTCGCGATCGTGCAGGACTTCGCGGGAGCGCTGATCGTCGCGTTCCATGATCTCAAGGGCGATCCCACCCCTGAGCCGGCCAGGCCCGGCGAGTTCTGCTGGGAGACGCTGGGCACGCCCGACGCGGCTCGCGCCAAGGCCTTCTACGGGAAGCTCTTCGGCTGGACGACGATGAAGGGCTGGGGCGGCACCGCGACGATGTTCACCACCGATGACAGCACGCGGGGGCAGATCGCCGAGATCCAGGAGAACAAGGAGTTCAAGCCCGCCTGGCTCCCCCATGTCCGGGTGGAGAAGCTGGTGCCCACGTGCGATCGCGTGAGCGAGCTCGGTGGGCAGGTGCCCGCGCCCCTCTTCGCCGTCCCCGGCGTGGGGCGCATCGCGGTGATCGCCGACCCGACGGGCGGCCACATGTCCATCTTCGAGCCCGCCAGGAAGTGAATGGCGGTTCATGTGGGTATGCCGCCGGGCCGCCCCGTTGTTACCCATTGTCAGCCGAAGTGTTGAGAGCCCAGCGCTGAACTCATGCCTACCGGGGGCTGAGGCGGCTGGGCGCTGGACACGCTTGACCCCCCCGGAAGGGGCGGTGATAAGGGCTCACCTGTTCGTATCCCCGGTTCCCAAGGAGGCAGTTTCATGGCTCGTGAAGTCGTCATCGTGGGCGCGGCCCGTACTCCCATCGGGGCCTTTCAGGGCTCTCTCTCCAAGCTGACGGCGCCGCAGCTGGGCGCCATCGCCATCAAGGCGGCGCTGGAGCGCGCGGGCGTGAAGCCGGAGGCCGTGCAGGAGGTCATCATGGGCCACGTGCTGCAGGCTGGCGTGGGCCAGGCTCCCGCTCGGCAGGCCATGCGCGCCGCCGGCATCCCGGACGTCGTGCCCGCCACCACCTTGAACAAGGTGTGCGGCTCGGGCCTCAAGGCCGTCATCGCCGGCGCCCAGGCCATCGCGCTGGGCGACTATGACGTGGTCGTGGTGGGCGGCATGGAGTCCATGTCCAACGCGCCCTACGTGAGCCACACCATGCGCGGCGGGGCTCGCATGGGCAACGTCGAGTTCAAGGACGCGATGATCCTCGACGGCCTGTGGGATCCCTACGACAACGTCCACATGGGCAGCTGCGCCGAGGAGTGCGCCACCTCGCAGGGCGTGAGCCGCTCGCAGCAGGACGAGTACGCGCTCGAGTCCACCCAGCGCGCCATCAAGGCCCAGAAGGAAGGCAAGTTCACCGCGGAGATCGTCCCGGTGCCCGTGCCCGGCAAGAAGCCCGAGGACACCGTCACGGTCTCCGAGGATGAGGGGCCCAAGAATGCCAGGCCGGAGAAGATCGCCAGCCTCAAGCCCGTGTTCAAGAAGGACGGCACGGTGACGGCGGCCAACGCCTCGTCCATCAACGATGGCGCCGCGGCGCTGGTGCTCATGAGCGAGGAGCGCGCCAAGGCCGAGGGCCGGACGATTCTGGGCCGCATCACCGGCTACGCCCAGGCGGCGCGCAAGCCGGTGGAGTTCACCATCGCCCCGGCCGACGCCATCAACAAGCTGCTGGAGAAGAAGGGCCTGAAGACGGAGGCCGTGGATCTCTGGGAGATCAACGAGGCGTTCGCGGTGGTGTCCATCGCCAACAACCGGCTGCTCAAGCTGGACCCGTCCAAGGTGAACGTGCGCGGCGGCGCCGTGGTGCTCGGGCACCCGATTGGCGCCTCGGGTGCGCGCGTGCTGGTGACGCTGCTGCACGAGATGAAGGATCTGGACAAGAAGCGCGGTGTCGCGTCGCTGTGCATCGGCGGCGGCGAGGGCATCGCGCTGATGGTGGAGCGCTGAGCTTTCTCTCCTGAAAGGGAGAGCGTGGGGGTGGGGGAGCAAGTCCCTCGCCCCCGTTGCATATCGAGGGAGGGCGGATGAACAAGATCTACGCGAGCGCGGCTGAGGCGGTCGCCGACATCCCGGATGGAGCCACGCTGATGAGCGGCGGCTTCGGGCTGTGCGGCAACCCGGAGAACCTGATCGAGGCCCTTCACCAGAAGGGAGTGAAGAACCTCACCATCATCTCCAACAACTGCGGCACCACCGAGCAGGGGCTCGGGATCCTGCTGGCCAACAAGCAGGTGAAGAAGATGGTGTCCAGCTACGTGGGCGAGAACAAGAACTTCGAGCAGCAGTACCTCTCGGGCGAGCTGGAGGTGGAGCTCAACCCGCAGGGCACGCTGGCCGAGCGCATCCGCGCGGGCGGCTGCGGCATTGGCGGCTTCTTCACCCCCACCGGCGCGGGCACCCTGCTCACCGAGGGCAAGGAGACGCGGATGATCGACGGGCGCCTGCACGTGCTGGAGGCCCCGCTCAAGGCGGACTTCGCCATCATCCACGCCTGGAAGGCGGACAAGTGGGGCAACCTGGTGTTCCACAAGACGGCGCGCAACTTCTCGCCGATGATGTGCATGGCGGCCGAGGTGACCATCGTCGAGGCCGAACACATTGTCGAGCCGGGCGAGATCGACGGGGACGCCGTCCACATCCCCAGCATCTTCGTGCACCGCATCGTCCAGGCCAAAAACCTCAAGAAGCCGATTGAGCGGCGCACCGTCCGCAAGCAGGCGTGAGGACTCCATGCCCCTGACACGTGAACAGATCGCGCAGCGCATCGCCCAGGAGCTGAAGGACGGCTTCTACGTCAACCTGGGTATCGGCATCCCCACCCTGGTGGCCAACTATGTCCCGCCCGGAGTCGACATCGTGCTCCAGTCGGAGAACGGGCTGCTGGGCATCGGCCCCTGGCCCATGGAGGGCCAGGAGGATCCGGATCTCATCAACGCCGGCAAGGAGACGGTGACGGCGCTCAAGGGCGCGGCCTTCTTCGACTCGGCGCTGTCCTTCGGGATGATCCGCGGCGGCCACATCGACATGGCGGTGCTGGGCGCCATGGAGGTCAGCGAGCAGGGCGACCTGGCCAACTGGATGATCCCCAAGAAGATGGTGAAGGGGCCGGGCGGCGCCATGGATCTGGCCGTGGGCGCCAAGCGCATCTACGTGGCCATGGAGCACGTCAACAACAAGGGCGAGCCGAAGATCCTCAAGAAGTGCGCCCTGCCGATTACAGGCCTTAAGTGCGTGCACCACATCGTCTCGGACCACGCCTTCCTCGACGTGACGCCCGAGGGGCTCGTCCTGCGCGAGATTGCTCCCGGAGTCACGGTGGAGCAGGTGCAGCGCATGACCGAGCCCAGGCTCAAGGTGGCCCCGGACGTGCGAGAGATGAAGTTCTGAAGGTTGACGCTCCGCCGCTCCGCTGCGAGCATTCGTCCCGTCCCGCAGCGGAGCGCCCATGGCCGACCACTCTCAGAAGCCCAACCTCGGGCCTCGCGCCCCTCGGCTCGAGTACGAGCTGCCCGTGGCCTACCGGACTGTCACGGGCTTCGTCACCGACTGGGCCACCAACATCTCCCGGGGGGGGCTCTTCATCAACACGCCGAAGCCCCTGCCGGTCGGCACGCACGTGAAGATCATCGTCTCGTTGCCGGGCACGGAGTTCCCCTTCGATGTGACCGGGCGCGTCATTCGCGTCAACGAGGCCCATCAGTCCCCGAACCAGGTGCCCGGGATGGGCATCGAGTTCGTGGACATGGATGACACCAAGCGAGGCCGCATCGAGGAGTTCGTGACACGCCTGCGCGAGGCGCTCCCTCCGGACGAGCGGGACTGAGGCTCAGGGCTCAGGCCACCGCGTAGGTGGCGACGTTTGGGACGGAATCACGGCTGCGCTGCGTTAGGGTGATGTTGCCCGTGCAGACCTTCCCGGAAACTCCCATCGAGCTGACCATCGAGCGCCTCGGGCAGCGGGGCGAGGGTGTGGCCTCCTGGCAGGGGCGCACCGTCTTCGTTCCAGGGGCGTTCCCGGGCGACCTCGTGCGCGTCCAGCTGGAGCAACAGGGGAAGGTCATCAGAGGTCTGCTGCGCGAGGTGGTGACGCCAGGCAAGGACCGGCGCCCCTCTCCGTGCGCCCGGAGCGCCGAGTGCGGCGGGTGCGACTGGTTGGAGCTGGCCGAGCCCGCCCAGCGTGCCGCGAAGCAGGAGATCGTCCTCTCCACCCTGGAGCACCTGGGCCGCCTGCCGAGGGACCGCTTCACCGTGCGCCCGCTGCTCGTGGCGCCGAAGGACTTCGGATACCGGCGGCGCGCGGTGCTGCACTTCGCCAAGGGCGCGCTGGCTTTCTTCGGGCGGCGGAGCCACGAGAAAGTGCCTGTATCCGAGTGCGGCGCGCTCACGCCGGTGCTCGCTACGCTCCCCGGGAAGCTGGCGCCGCTGCTCAAGCCCTTGTCCAAGGACGCGGAGGAGGTGCACCTGCTGGCCGAGGGCAGCAAGGCGGCGTTCGCGGTGATGCTGACGGGGCCGGTGACGGCTCGGCACGTGGAGGCCACCGAGGCCGCGGTGCGCGCGCTGCGGCTCGAGGGCGCCGTGCTGGTGCCGAAGGAGGGCTCTCCGAGGCTCGTCGGCAAGCCCGCGCTGCGCTCGCTGTCTCCGCTGCGGCCCGAGGTGCCGCTGTACCTGCGGCCGGACTCCTTCGCCCAGGCGCACGCCGAGGCCAACGTGGGCCTCGTCACGGCCGCGCTCTATGAGCTAGCCCCGCGCGAGACAGACTCGGTGCTGGAGCTGTACTCGGGCAACGGCAACTTCACCTTTCCGCTGGCGGCCACGGCGGGCTCGGTGCTGGGCGTGGAGTCCTCTCCCGTGGGCGTGGAGCTGGCCCAGCGCAGCGCCCGGGAGGGCGGGGTGGCCAACGTGCGCTTCATCCAGGGAGATGCTCGCAAGGTCTGTGAGGGCCTGCTGGGCGAGGGGAAGCGGTTCGAGCTCTGCCTGGCCGATCCGCCTCGCACGGGGGCTCCGGGACTCGCACGCCAGGTATCAGCCCTGGGGGTGAAGAGAGTCGTGTATGTGGCATGCGATCCGGCGTCACTCGCTCGGGACGCGGCGGGGTTGGTGGAGGAGGGTTACAAGCCCCTGGCGCTCCAGGTGGTGGACATGTTCCCGCAGACCCACCACGTGGAAGCCGTGATGTCGTTCGAGCGCTGAAGGAGGCCCCGTGGACGCCCGCATCGTCGAGTTCGCCGAGGTGCTTCGCCAGAACGGCGTGCGCGTGAGCACCTCCGAGGTGCAGGACGCCCTGCGCGCCGCCTCCGAGGTGGGCCTGAAGGAGCGCACCGTCTTCCGCTCCGTGCTGCGCACCACCCTCATCAAGCGCGAGCTGGACGTGGACGTGTTCAACCGCGCGTTCGACTTCTACTTCTCGGGCGCGGCGCGGACGTTCGAGGCCATCGACAAGTCGCTCGCGAAGCAGATCGAGGAGGACGGCTATCTCCAGGGCGACGAGCTGAAGATGGTGCTGTACCAGATGAACCTGCTCTTCCCCGAGATGTCCCCGCTGGCCAAGGCGATTGTCGAGGGAGACCGGGCGCGGCTGGCGCAGATCTTCCGGTCCGCCATGCTCCAGCTCGATCTGTCCCAGATGGAGACGGGGCTCCAGGCGGGGTTCTTCTCCCGGCGGCTGCTCGCGGGTGCGGGCGCGGAGCGGGCGCGCTCGGACCTGAAGTCCCTGGAGGCCGAGCTGGCCGCGCGGGGCCTGTCCACCGAGGGCGTGGAGATCGTCTCCCGGTACGTCGCGGACGCGATGCGCAAGATCGAGGACGCGGCCCGGCAGGAGGTGAAGCGGCAGGCCGAGGCGCGGATCCGCCGGCGCACGGACTCGGTGACGGAGAAGCCGCTGCACCTGCTCACCCAGGCCGAGGTGGATCAGATGCAGTCCGCCGTGCGCACCCTGGCCGAGAAGCTCAAGAGCCGGCTCATCCGCAAGCAGCGCTCGCACCGGCGCGGGGCGCTCCACGTGCGCCGCACGCTGCGCCGCAACCTGCCGTGGGGTGGGGTGCCCATGGTGCCCCAGTTCCGCAGGCGCCGCCCCGAGCGTCCCGAGGTGGTCGTCCTCTGCGATGTCTCGGACTCGGTGCGCAACGCGGCTCGGATGATGCTGCTGTTCACGTACACACTGCAGGAGCTGTTCGTGCGTGTGCGCTCGTTCGTCTTCGTCTCGGACGTGGGCGAGGTGACGCAGTACTTCAAGGACCTGGATGTGGATCAGGCCATCGATCTGGCCACCGCGGGCAAGGCCGTGTCGCTGAGCGCCAACTCGAACTATGGCCGGGCGCTGGCGGAGTTCGTGCGGGATCACCTGGGCAGCATCACCCGGCGCACCACGGTGATGATCATTGGGGACGGCCGTAACAACTACAACCCGAACAACGTCTGGGCGCTGAAGGATCTGCAGCGCAAGGCCAAGCGCGTGCTGTGGATCTGCCCCGAGGACCGGGGCAACTGGGGCATCGGCGACAGCGAGATGCTCACCTACGAGAAGCACTGCCACCAAGCCGTGGTGGTCAACTCGGTGAATGATCTGGCCCGGATTGCCGACCAGCTCGTTCCCGCTTGATGGAGACCTTTATGCCTTCCTTCTTCGACAACTGGAAAGCCTCCGCCGACCCGGGCGTCCAGGCCGCCGATGACCGGACCCTGCGGCTCGCCGCGCATCCGCTCACCGAGCAGGATCTCGCTGCGCTGATCCACTACCAGGAGACCTTCCTGGCAATCGCCGAGCCCACTCCCGGGGCCGAGGCGCTGGCTCGGGCCCACTCGGAGGCGCTGAAGGTCTCGGGCTTGGCTGATTCCCGGCACGTGGAGCAGGGCAACGCGCTCTTGAGGAGCTTCTTCGGCCAGCGCTGGGCCGTGGGCAAGCTCCGGGACAAGCTGAAGCAGCTCGAGTCTCGCGGCCCCGAGGCGGACGAGCTGCGCGGGAAGATCCGCAACGAGCTGGCTCGGCTGGAGCGCACTGACTCCTTCGTCCGGCGCTACGGAGAGGAGTCGATCTCGCTCCTCTTGAAGCACGAGGAGAAGCTGCTCGGGCTTCACAGCCGCATGACGCGTGTGCTCAGCCGGGGATGAGCAGCCGATGACTAGTTGACACCTGACCTTGAGAGTTATGCGTCTGCAGCACTTCTCAACTGCTGCTCTAGGAGCCAGAAATGCCCCGTCAAGTCATTGAATATAGATGCTTGATCATCTCCCCCGGAGACATGAACGCAGCTCGTGGTGCTGTGCGTTCGGCTATCACGGATTGGAATGCCCATTTCGGCGTGCCGAAAGGTATCCGCCTTGAGGCTGTTGGCTGGGACTCTCATGCGCATCCGGAAACAGGGGGAGAGCCACAAGCATTGATTAATAAGCAGATCGTGGATGACTGCGACTTTGGAGTTGCACTTTTCGGCGCTCGCCTAGGATCGCCAACGTCGGCTGCTGCGTCTGGCTCAGCCGAGGAAATCGACAAACTTGCCGCGCGTGGTGCTCCAGTGCTTATCTACACGAGTACCGAACGTATGGAGTTAACGAATATTGACGTTGCTCAGTTGGGGGCACTTCGGGGCTTTCTTGATCAAATGAAAAAGAAAGCACTGATCGGCAGCTTTGGCAGCCCCGAAGACTTACGGCGGCTCGTCAGCATGCATCTTACGACGGTGGTCGAGAGGATCTTAGCTCAAGCAGCACCAGTACCGATGGCCGCATCAAATGTGCTTGCTCCGGACATTCGCGTCAGCGTGAGCGCAGGGATGCCAATAGGTCCAGTTGATCCACGTCTTAAAGCCATACCCAACATAAAAGTAGAGAACCACTCGACCTCACAATTCTTCTTCAAGCACTACCACTACGAACTCGATTCTGGGGAAATCTTGACGCCTGTAGCTGATGCGCTGACCGGAGAACCCGTTGCGGCGAAGTCAATTGCTCCTGGTGATAGCGTCGATTACAGTATGAGCGCACAGGTCGCGATAGACCGAGCCAAAGACAGGAGAATCAAGCGAGCGGTTGTTGTCGATAAGATCGGACGGCGGTTTTTCTCTTCAGAAGAGGATGTTCGACTTGCTCTTGCCAACGCAAGAACAATCATTGACTCACAAACCAAAAGAAGTAAATGAGTGTTCAGCAGTGTTCTTCATGAAAATGAGAAATATTCATCTCGCACTTGCTGCCGCTCTCGCTGGATGTCTGCGAAACCCTTCTGTTCCTCCTGTCCCGGTGGGGGATGATCGGACGATCGCGTTTCCTCAGTTCTTTGAGCGGGCTGCGGACGCAGTGGGTGCGGAAGGCAACTTGTATGAATTGGATGGCATGATGCTCCGAGCCATCATGATTGCCGCCAATGACTTCTTGCCCCCAGGGGGTAGGGAGATGGATTGCCCGAACAGGCAGGAGGCCCAATTGTACCGGGTCATTCGTCAGGGCGATATCGTTTTCGTCTACATTCACGAGGATGAAGCGTATTGCCGCTCTTCACAGCTCGCGCTGGATTCGGGCGTGAAGTACGCAATCAGCGCCGACGGTCGGATCCTTCGGCGGGTGCTGGATGGTCAGCCCGAAGGATCCTCGGATTTTAAGGCAGGAGACGGCGGCCCCCAGAGAGTTCTATCCAGGCCAGGAGTGACTCCTGCCTACGATTCAATCTGGAACAAGCCGTCAGGTTCTGAGCTTTCAGAATCGCGGGACGGTGGCGTGGGCATATTGGAACATCGAGCGTCACCTTCACAATGATCTCCTCTATTGACGCGAACAGATGGCGTCTGGTTGTACTGCTCCACACCCTGCTTCTCGCGGGCTGTGCGACTCCATGCGAGACCAGCTACGACTGCTGCCTCACACGTAATCCTGCGACACCGGAAGTGTGCGGTGCCCCGCCAAGACCTCGCCCGTTGAGCCCTGAGGCCCCCGTCATTCCTGACACCCATTCAACGCCGGACACGACCACGGCACCTGACTCCGAGACGAAAGAGCTTTGCGGTTCCTACCTTGAGAAGTGCAACAAGTCCTGGATCAGCAGGATACCTGGTAGTTCGGAAGGGGAGAGCCAGTGCGCCAGTTGCTACTGGAAGTGCCGCGGATTGGGTTACTGGCCTGTGAGGACCGACGATGGCAAAGCGTGCCTCCCATTCTGATAACAACTCGGCCCTCCATCTTGAGCGTGAGGCCTCTCAGGGACAGGCTAGAGGCGAACTGATCGCGAGGCTGAGGGACCAGCCGTTCTCGATCCTCGAACGAGAGATGCTGAGCCTGCAGAAGCGTTTGATCACCATGAGTCCCTCTATGCTGGATCGCGATGAACTCCGCAGGCGCATTGCCGAAGACATCTACTTCGAAGCCGTCCATCGTCTCTGCCCCTGGAAGGAGTTCAGCAGGGCGCTTCGACGACTCGAGCGCCTCGGCTTTGGGGATGTGGAGAGGCGGGCTTTTGTCGCGGGTCACTTCGTGATGTGGGCCAGCAAGAGCCAGGTTTGCATCGACGAGGCCTGGAAGATGCTCGACGATGCTGAACGACGCGCCCAGGCTCTGCCCCGGGACAGTCTGCAGCGGGAGAACATCTCCCGATTCATCGCCCGCGTCCGGGCAGAGCATGGGGAGTCGGGAGCCCCGGTGTTGTAGGACGGAAGAGCAGGAGCGAGGGGCAGGGGAGCGGGGGAGCGAGGGGCTGCTGCAATTGCCCTCCTCCCGGGTTGCATTCCGGCGCCCGGCGTCGCATAAGAATCCGTTTTTCAACGGGAAAAGCTCATGAAGCGCTACTTCATCCACACCTTCGGCTGCCAGATGAACGTCAACGACTCGCTCCGCATGAGCGAGGTGCTGGCGAAGCTCTCGTACACGCCGACGCCCACCCCGGATGACGCCGACCTCATCATCCTCAACACCTGCGCCATCCGCGAGAAGGCCGAGGACAAGATGCTGTCCGCGCTCGGGCGCTACAAGCCCGTGAAGCTCAGCCGCGGCGCCCTCATCGGCGTGGGCGGCTGCGTCGCCCAGCAGGAGAAGGACCGCCTCATCAAGAAGGTCCCCTACGTGGACTTCGTCTTCGGCCCCGACAACATCGCCAAGCTGCCCGAGATCATCTCCCGCGTGGAGCAGGAGCGCGAGCGCGTCGTCGAGACCGCCTTCGTCGACTCCGAGGAGTACGTCTTCCCCCGCGCCAACGCTGAGACCTCGCGCGGCAAGATCACCGAGTTCGTCACCGTGATGAAGGGCTGCGACAACGTCTGCTCCTTCTGCGTGGTGCCCCACACCCGCGGCCGCGAGGTCAGCCGCGCCTTCCCGGACGTGCTCACCGAGGTCGCTGACCTGGCTCGCGTGGGCGTGCGTGAAGTCACCCTGATTGGCCAGAACGTCAACTCGTACAAGGGCGGGATCAGCTTCGCCCAGCTCCTGCTGCGCACCGTGGAGGTCCCTGGCATCGAGCGCGTGCGCTTCACCACCAGCCACCCGCACGATCTCTCCGACGAGCTGATTGACGCCTTCCGCACCCAGCCGAAGATCGCTCCCCACTTCCACCTGCCCGTGCAGAGCGGCGCCGACCGCATCCTCAAGATGATGCGCCGCGACTACACCGTGGAGCAGTACCTGGAGCGGCTCGAGAAGCTGCGCGCCGCCCGCCCCGGCATCGCCGTCACCACCGACATCATCGTGGGCTTCCCCGGCGAGACCGACGAGGAGTTCGAGCTCACCATGAAGCTCACCGAGCAGGTGCGCTACGAGAACCAGTTCTCGTTCATCTACAGCCCTCGCCCCAAGACGGGCGCCGCCCTGCGCGAGAAGGACTGGGGCTCCGTGCCCCACGAGGTGAAGATCGCCCGGCTGGAGCGCCTGCAGAAGCTCCAGCGGAAGATCTGCGGCGAGATCACCGCCGCCCAGGTGGGCCTCGAGGTGGAGGTGCTCGTGGAGGGCCACTCCAAGTACGACGCCGCCAAGCGCTTCGGCCGCACCCCCGAGAACCGCACCGTCAACTTCGACGGAGACGCTCCGGCCGGAGCCCTGGTGAAGGTCCTCGTCGAGCGCGCCACCCCCAACCAGCTCATGGGCCGGCAGACGGTGGTGGTCATGGCTCCTACCGTCATGCCCCCTCCGGCCGAGGCCCTGGCGGGGGTCCAACCAGACCGGTTTCCTCTCGTGGAGGCGTAAGGAGGCGGGCATTTGGCCCCTTGCAACCGATCCAAAACTGACGAGGCGCAGGAGGACGTGGTAGGAGCACACCCATGGCCATCGTGCCCGAGACAGTGCTGAAGGCGTGCCCCATCTTCAAGGGGTTCACCGACACTGGCATCGCCATCTTCGTTGGCATCGCCGTCCCGCGAGCCTTCCCCAAGGGCACCCAGCTCTTCGCCGAGGGCAAGAAGGGCGAGTCGCTCCTCATCGTCGGTGATGGCACGGTGCGGCTCAGCGCGAAGAACCAGGCCGGCGAGGAGATCTCTCTCGGAGACGTCACCGCCGGCGAGCCGCTGGGCGAGCTGGCCCTGGTGCAGATCGGCGAGCGGCTGTGCACCGCCACCGCCATGAACGATGTCTCTGCCCTGGAGATCCGCCACGCGGACTTCCAGAAGCTGCTGATCCAGAAGCCCCAGGCCTGCGTGAAGCTGCTGATGGGCATCGTCACGTACTTCGGCCAGAAGGCGCGCGACAACCGCGAGATGCTCCGCACGCTCGTTGGAAAGGCCCCTGCCGCCTGAGCCTGCCGTGCTAGCTTGGCCGCCGCTCATGCGTGCGTGCGCTCCAGTGCTGGCGGTGCTCGTGGCCCTCGCGGCCCCGCTGGCGCGCGCCGAGCCGGACTGGTTCGCCAGCGTCTATACCCCCGGCGGCATCGAGGTCCGCGCCGACGCCCGCGTCTTCACGCTCTTCGCCCTCTTCAATCGCGCCGGCTACGACGCGGGCCCGCTGCGGCGCGAGTACCCCGTGCCCGCCTATCGCTACTCGCCCGCCCGCGTGCATGTGCGCGAGGCCCTGGCCGGCGCCGATGCCTCCGTGCTCCAGCGCGCCCAGGCCTTCTTTGACGCCCACCCGCTGCCCCTGGAGCGCTACCTGGCGCTCACCGTCCGCATGGAGGATGAGCCCGAGCTCCCCGCCGAGCTCCGCGAGCTGGAGGGGCTCGAGGCCCTGCTCGATCGTGTCGACGAGAAGTGGCCCGTGCCGGTCCTCAGGACCGAGACATTTGAGGAGTACCGGGGAGCGATGCGCTCCTACCTTGCCGTTCTGGATGGGCCGCTCCACCGTGCCCAGCAGATCCTCCGAGTGCCGGAAAGCGGGCCAGGTGTCCGGGTGGTGGTTAATCTGCTCGGCGAGGAAGGGTGGGTGCGAGCCTTTCGCACGGGGACGGGGGTGGCGCTCGTGGTAGGTCCAGCGAAGTCCCCAGACATGGAGCGGCTGGTGTGGGAATATGCCCGACTGCTGCTGCCCCAAAGAGTGGGCGAGCAGGCGCAGGCCCGGTGGGCGGCGGGGCCGGCCCTCTTGAAGGAGGCGCAGGGGCTGGGCGCGCGGGAGGCGACGGTGGGAGAGTACGCTGTGGCGCTGGTGAGCCGGGCGCTGGCGCTGGCAGCCCTGGAGGCTCCGGACTCGGCCTATGAGGCGGCCAGTCGGCAGGGCTATTTCGGGCTCAAGGCGCTGGCGGGGAGTTTTGCGGATTCGCGCCCGGTTGATGCGTGGGTGCTGGAGGGGCTGGCTCGGGTAGGTAGCGGGCATCCGTCCCGGAAGTGAACGAGAGGCAAGGACAAGCGTGGAAGCGTTACTCACCAACCTGCTGAGCAACACCCAAGGCGTCTTTGCGTACGCGACGGTCTTCTGTGTCCTGGTGGCCTGCGGGCTCGGCATTCCGCTGCCCGAGGACATCTCGCTCATCCTCGGCGGCTTCCTGGCGCACAAGGGCGCCGCGAGCCTGCCGGTGATGATGGGCGTGGGCTTTCTGGGCATCCTCGCGGGCGACAGCCTGATCTTCAACTTCGGCCGGAAGCTGGGCTCGAACGTGGGCCGCAAGCAGGGCGGCTTCTTCGCGCGCATCATCACTCCGGAGAAGCGCGCCAAGGTCGAGGGCCTCTTCGAGAAGCACGGGCAGAAGATCGTGATGATCGCCCGCTTCATGCCGGGCGTGCGCGCGGTGACGTACTTCACGGCCGGCTCGGTGGGCATGCCCTACTGGCGCTTCATCCTCTGGGACGGGCTGGCCGCGCTGCTGTCCGCGCCGCTGTTCGTCTTCCTGGGCTTCCACTTCGGCAGCGAGCTGGACTACCTGGTCGTCCAGATCAAGAAGAGCCAGACGGCGGTGCTGATCGGCCTGGCCGTCGTCGCCACGGTGTGGTTCCTGTGGCAGCGGCGCAAGGCGGCGGCGGCGAAGGTCTCGGCGGAGCAGGCCGTGGAGCCCGTCGTGGTGCCTGTCATCCCGCAGGATGGCGGCAAGTCGAGCTCCCGCTCCACGCCGTTCCTGGACGCCGCGGAGAATCAGATCGCCGCGGGCCGCGCCTCCGAGCTGCAGAAGTAGCCAGGCCTCAAGCCTGCCGCACGATCAATGCGCCCGCGGCCAGCAGGGCGCTGAGCACCTCGGGGCTCACGTCCGGCAGTGCCGTCAGCGCACCGGCTGTGGCTGAGGGAGCGCACGCGGCGAAGGCTCGGGCTTCCTCGGAAGTGGCCGGGCGCCACATCCGGGGTAGTCCCGGCGCGACGAGCACCGGGTGGGGTTCGGCGGGCTCCTGAGGCAGCGGCGATCCCGTCAGCAAGGCACCGAGGAGCGCCTCGGGAGAGGCATCGAACGTGACAAGCGTGGCCGCCGGGTGCGGCGCCAGTACGTCCTCGGAAGAGAGCACCTGGGGCGAAGAGGGCGCGCTCGACGCTTCACGCCTGAGGGCCCAGAGCGCCTGCTCGAACTCCGCCACGGCTCGAACGTGGGGCAGGGCCGTGGTGCGGATGACGTACTCCAGGAACGACAGCCCCTCGGAGACGAAGAAGAGGGTGGTGCACGGAGTCGCTCGCAGGTAGGTCCGGAGCACCTCCTCCCGAGACTCTCGGAGCGCGGCGAGCGTGAACCGCGCCGAGCGCATGACCCGCGTATGCCGCCACCAGCGGGGCACGTAGGCGGTCAGCTCGAAGCCTGGCGTGCCGGCCACGCGGCGCAGCCAGGCGCGGTCCTTCTCCTCCAGTTCCAGCCCGTCGAGCGTCTCCAACACAGGCGGGAGATCGCGACCCGAGGCCCGCGCCTCCACCAATTGCCCGAGGGCATTCTGCCAATCACGCAGCGCCACGGCTCGGGGTCTCCTGGCTCGTCCGAGGGTGCTTGTCCCAGATGGCGCGAGCCCGCTCGAGCTGGCGGCCCACCTCGTCCGGGCCCAGCCGGGTCTCCTCGAGCAGCTCGTAGCTGATGCCCGCAAGGTTGGGAGCGCGTGGCACCAGCCACTCCAGCAGCTCCCAGACGGGCTCGGGCACGATCTCGCTGTGCACGTCCATCAGGAAGCCATCGTGCGTGCCACCGCCCGCCACGTGCACCTGAATCACCCGATCCAGCCGCAGCCGGCCGAGCGCCTCGAGCGCGTCGAAGCCCAGGTTCCGGGCGTTGCAGTGGAAGTTGTACAGATCGAACAAGAGCCCGCAGCCCGAGCGCTCCGTGAGCTCGTTGAGGAAGGCGATCTCA
>NZ_JBJMQP010000132.1:0-79352 GCF_045802625.1 Hyalangium sp.
CACTTGCTCCAGGTGGGGTTTGCGCCTGGGGTTCAGGTCCAGGCTCCCAGAAGGAGGGCCTCGCAGGCGCCTTGTGACGAACAGCCGGCCCGCCGTTCCTTCCCCAGCCGGAGCGCTGAGTGCCCAACGGCCGAGGCTGACCGCCGCGGCAGGCCATGGCCGATTCCAGCCAGTCACGGCGAGTCAGAACTGGATCGACACCCCGGGGCCCACGGCGAGCCCGGTGTTGTGACGGCCCGTGGCAAGCACTACGGGGACCGGGGTGAGCCGCGGAGCGCTTGCGGAGGCGGGCTGCTGGGGCGCGCCGGCGGAGGTGAGGGCGGTGATGAGCGCGGTGAGGCCCAGGCTGCTGGTCAGGGTGATGAGCACCGCCCTGCCGGTGGTGGCGTTGCCGGAGAGCGGTGCGGCCATGGCGAGGGCAAAGCCGCTGGCGGCCAGGGGCACCGAGTAGAGCAGCGCGAAGTCCATCCCGTTCAGTTCCAGGGGGATGGAGAGCAACCCTCCCATGGCCATGCCAATGGCGGGCGCCATCAACATGGGAGCGAAGTTGTAGCCGCGGGCGCTGTTGTTCGCGTCATTGATGAACTCGATGAGCCCGGCGATGAGGACGGAATAGAAGGACGTGAGGGTGATGAGCCCGATGTCCGCGCCGCTGACGTCCAGGCCGCCGGAGGTGAGCACCAGCGAGGCGAACAGCCCCACCTGGGAGCAGGCCAGGGAGAGGAGAGCCCGGTCGCGCTCGCCCCAGTGGTGCGTGTTGGCGAAGCCGATGCCTGCGGCCAGGCCTGACAGCGAGCTGAGGGTGGCCAGCAGCGACTCGGTTCGCTCCACGCGCTGGAAGTACTGGTAGACGATGCTGCCGGTGCCGAGCGTGAGCCCGCCCAGCATCGCCCCGGTATAGAGGTTGTTCGTCTTCCCTTCGAGATCGTAGGTGGAGCCCAGGAAGCCGCCGCCGGCCAGGCCCAGGAGCACCTCGGTGACGACGAGCGCCGGGCCGCCAGGGCCCTCGGAGAAGCGGCTGTAGCGCACCGCGCGCTCGGCCGGGGACTCGCCGGGGCCAGTGGAGCCGGGAGGTGGATTCCACTCGGGCGCGCTCGGGGCGGCGGCGCGGGGCGGCGGGGTGGTGGGCGTGGGAGTGAAGGAGGGGGTGATGAACTCGTCCTCGGGAGGGGCGGCGGGCGCCCGGGGCGTGGGCGGCTGCTCCCGAGGCGCGGAAGTCATGGGCGGAGGCGTGAGGGGTTCTGGCGGCAAGGCTGCGGGCGCTTCGGTGGGCTGGGCATTCGCGACGGCGGCAGCGAGGCACAGCAGGATGATGGTGGCACGCATGGAAGCTCCAGTGGCCACATCATCCCTGTATCCCCAGTGCCGAGGAAGAAGCAGCTGAGACGAAGGTCGGGGCGCCCAGCTTGCGGCAGGCGGTGCTCGACAACGATACTTTCAGTGTCCAGGTGATCACTCGCCTCCTCCCCCGCCGCCGCCTCCGACTCCGGAGCAATGCAAGGAGCAGTATCAGAGCTGCTTGGCGGCGACCGGGGATGAGCCGGGCTGCCACAAGCGCCTTGATGTGTGCTGGGCGAACGTGCCACCCGGCCCCTAAGGGCCAGAAAGCACCGGGGCCGGAAACCGCTGAGCTTCCAGCAGCTTCCGGCCCCAGTTTGTGTGTCCCCGACGGGATTCGAACCCGTGGAGGAGGGGGGCACTAAACCCGCGACGGCACACGCCTTTCGCTGAATCGTGAGTGAATCCGGGCACTTCGAGTCCACGGGGGCAGTTCCCGCCAGTCCCGCCTGTTGCCTGGAGTCACCTTCAGCCTTGGAGACATTTTGGAGACAGAGCCAGAGGCGGCGCGATGTCCATGTGAGCCTGCCCTGTCTCACTGCCGCCTCCAGCAGGCGAAGTCGGCTGCTGAGGGGCTGGGAGGGCGTGAAGCGGCTTGGGCGTGGCCGGGATGGGGCGGCGGTTTCCTAAACCGCAGGCCCCAGTTTCGCAGTCGTGCGATATCGTCGAGCACGGGCCTGGGAATGTCGGCGTTGTGGAGGTTGGCGATCGTCTGGTCACCCGAGCTTCGGCTTCCACTCGTCGACTTCGACCTCCAGGGCGGGCTCGGTGGCGATCTCGCCCAGGATCCTCCGGAGTGCCCCCGCATCGGCGCCGCCGAGCGTGAAGACCTGGCTGCCCTCGAAGTCCTCGCTCGGAAGAGACTTGCAGATCATGGCGGCATCGGACCGTTCATACAGCCGGCAATAGGGGCCGGTGGGAATCGGCTGCGTGAACCCCAGGCGGCTCATCACGGGGTCGAGCCGCGAGAGGAGCCCTGCGGGATCTCCGGTGATCATGCCTTCGCACTGCTGCAGCAGGGTGCCCACCCGGAACTGCAGCAATGCGCCCCACGCCAGCATCTCGCGCAGGGTCTCGAATCCATCGTGCTGCTCGTTGCCCTGGGCATCCCGCGATGTCACTAGCGCATCGGAGCGCGCTGGCGCGTTGAGGTCATAGAAAAGATGCAGTGGCATCACCTCATCGGATTCATGTGCGATGAGGAAGAAACGTGGCTCGGGAGCCACCATCTTCTCCTCGTAACAGGCGAGCACCCGCGACGCAGAGAAGTCCAGGGTCGGATAGGCCAAGCGCCCCATGCTCTTCCCCATGCGGGACAGGAACCATCGATAAAACGGAGGCAGGGCACGCCCCGCGAGCTGCTCGATTCGCGCAATCTCGTCGGGTGTGGCACCCTGCCACTCCTTCGAGAGGCCCGGCACGAGCCTCAGGAGCAGTGCTTCCATCTCGGGCTCAGCTACTAGTGCTGACATTTCTCTTTCTCGTCTCCAGGACAGAGCATCAAAGGAATGATGAGCTCACACGCGCCACATGGGGGCACGGTCTCTCCATGGTCGAACTTCCGTTCATGGGTCTTGGCGCTCTTCGCATCCAGGTACCTGATCTTTCCCTCGTCCGGCTTCTCCCCACCCGTCTGCAGCTTCTTGGGGTGGAACCAGCGCTCGGTGATGGCCCCCGGATGGGCGCGGTCCTGCAGCACGAGCACCAGCGCCTTGGGGGCGGCACAAACACCTGGAGGATAGGAGGCGTATGACACTTCGCCTCTCCTGTATTTTTGATAGCGCGCCTCCGCTTTGGCCCACCTGTCCCGCACGACCTTCTCCTGGCTCCTGTATCGTTCCATGAGGAACTTAAAGACTCGATCCTTCTGGCTCTCGGCAGGTTTTCCAGCCTCGGGGTTGATGACGGAGTCCTTGTCAGGTCCCTTCCAGCCGAGATCCTTCACACTATCGTAGAGCTCCCGATGGGTGCTGCCCGACTGGTCCGCGTACTTCTGGTTCTTGCCGCACTTGCACTGAACCACGCCGAGCATGGTGGGAGGGAAGGCGGAGCCACTGGCCCGCACCTTCTGTCCGAGCCTCCGGGCCAACTGCGCGGCGTCTAGGGTCGTCGTGGGCTTCTCTTCCAGCGCGCCATGGGTCTTCCTGCAGATGGGGCACGCGTCCTTTCCGTCGACGACCGTGACAAACCCACTCACCTGGATCACGCCCATCATCGTCGCCGCGTTGGCCGGGCTCCCGCTCGGCCCGCAGTTGTTGAGCATGGGGTCGCCCAGCAACTGGACGTTCTTTCCCTCGATCTTCACGTTCATGGAGCCGGGGCCCACGAAACTCGTGGGCCCCTCCACGTTTGAGGAGACGATGCCGCCGCCAGTCCCTTTGCTGGCCACGTCGCCCATGGAACCGAAGGTGGCGCCCCGGATGCCGACCTTCTTACCTTCGATGGTGACGGTTTTGGAGTATCCCTTCGGGCTTGTTCCGCTCTTGCCGATGTTGGGCAGCGGCGTCGGAATGAACGGCGCCGGTGGCCCAGGCATCTTGCACACGTTCGGCAGTGTCGCAGCTGCAATTCCGCTGCTCCCTTCGGTCACCGGAGTTCTGGGCGCATTCACTGAGACCTTGGCCATTGGTTCCTCCTCCTTTTACGACGCTTGAGGATCTTGCAGCAACATCGCCCCACGGAGCCCACCATCGGAACCTGCTATCACCAGCGCCCGCGGACCTCGTCCGTAGCCCCGTGCGAACGCTCGGACCGCCAGGATGCCCCCGAGGGCTCCAAACGCGGCCCCCACGTCGCCCCAGCAGTCGCTCGGGGCCTTGTATCCGGGGGACTTCCAAACCGACGGCGTGCGCAATGCAACGAAGCCCCACTCTTCGCTGCGGTAACGCTCGCCATTGATATCCGTGTACAGTAAGTCGACGCCCTCGCGGGAAAGGTCGAGCCCAGCGACGGCACCTTCGACTGCCTGAGTCATTCCAATGCCAAAGGAGCCTGTGTCGCTGTCGCGCAGGTTGTGTTCTTGGGCTGTGCCAACCCCTCGCACGATAGCCAGTTGGGGAAGGCGCAGGCGACGGCGCAGCGCCGTAGTTGCCAGTACGAGGCATCCAGCACCCTCGCCAGGGATAAACCCGCTGCGAATCCCCGGTTGCGCAAACCGGCGGCTGCGCTCCAACCATGCGAATGTGTCCGCGTGGAGGTAGCTGTCGACGCCAGCGACCAGAAACAGATTGTATCTGCCTTCGGCGCACTCCCGTGCCGCTTGCTCGACCGCCCGGATTGCTCCTGCATGTCCGCGTCCGGCGATCTCGACTCGCGCGCTGGAGTCCTTCGTGCGGAAGCGCGCTACCATAGCGTTTGCGACCCAGGCTGCGTCAGCCTCCGAGAACCCCGGGCGGGTTTCTGGAAGCGCAAGCAGCACGCGGAGCTTGCCCGCCTGCAGTGCCTCTTGACCGAGCTTGGCTTGGACCTCCTCGAAGATACTTTCGGCCATGGGTACGAAACGGCCTCGTCCTTCGATTTTGCGGTCGAGCAGACCGTCGGCGGCAACGACAATTGGTTCGCCATGTGGGTCGGCAAAGGGATACTCCCTGCACCGCGAGATTCCAGCTCGCACGGACGCCGCGCTGCTCTCTGCGGTAAGCCCCACAGGTGTTCGCGCACCGACCGCCACCACATCGATCTGAGTGTTCACGTTACGCTCCTCGCTTCGACAATCTCAGTCTCGTCAAGATAATCAGCGTCAGGGGCGGGAACACGCAGTGCGCTTTGCCATACCAAGGAGAGGCGCCTCTCATTCGGTTCCACGAGCACCAACACCACTCGCGAGCCGTGCTGCTCACTCCGCGTGACAATACGCGTGGTGAATCCGAGCGAAATGCGCGGGAGTTCGAAGCGCAAGGCACTGTCAGGGGTCATGTTGAGAAGTTCGATACGCTCTCCGCCAACGATGGGCCGCTCGGTTCGCTGGTCTGTGGGGGAGCTGAGCGCAAAGGCAGGATTGAAGTTATCAGGTAGCAGAGGCTTCTTTAGTTGCTCCCACCGTGCGTCATACGTGCCCGCGAGCTTGCGACGGGGCATCCATAATGGATCGATGGGGCCGAAACCCGCCGGCCCATAGTCTGCCGGCTCGCCGCGTGGATACTCAATTGTATGAGCCGGTTGGCCAATAAGGTGAGCAGCTCGCAGAGCGAAGCCGCGTCCGATAGGGTTCCGCTCGTCGATGTAGTGATTCTCTGGATCTGGGTCTGAAAAATTGCTGCCACCGAACGCGAATTCGTATCGAATGGGGCGCGTGGTGAATGGCTCTGCCCGGGTTGTCGTCACACGGGTCCATCCTCGGCAATAGGTGCGATCCCCATGTACGAGCAACTCCTTGTGGAGTTCTCCGATACGGAGCGAGACCGGCACTGTTGGAGTAGGTCTCCCGTGGGGTGCGTACGCGTGAGCGATGAGCAGCACGTCTGTGCTTGGCTTTGCTGCCAAGAGGTCCGAGTCGTATCGCAAACTCGACCGGCCTGGTTCGCCGAAGTACTCCGGCATCAGTACTGGGGGCGGTTGCTCATCCGCCAGTATACATCGCCCTCCGGGCGTGATGTCGAACGTTGCCCTGACCGCGACGAGCCACCAGTGGATCCCGTCCTTGTCGCGCGTCCAGTTGCGCTCTGCTGCATATGGCGTGCGGTTCTTTAGCGCCCACATAGATCGAAGCCAGTCAGGCAGTGCGGCTGAAGTTGCCTCCATCGTGGGGGCATTCTTGTGGCCCCCCAGGGTACACCCCGAGCAGCAGGCAAAGTCATGGCTTATCAGGGCCGCAGTGCCACAGTTCAGTCAGGCAGATATCCTGTAATGCTGAACTCTTGCCGAGAACCACTCCATACCACCAAAGGAGTATGGTCAATCCTCTACTGGCGCCTTGAAGCGCGAAACCTCTCGTACTGCCACAATGGTACGTCTCAGCCCGGAAAATCAGCTCTTCCGAGCGGGATAAGAACTGCGAAGAAGGCTTCGTCTCCGTACCCGTGACGGTGCGGACGAGGTGTGATCAGCCAGGCGGGAAGGGGGTGAACGCCATGCTGAGCGCCGTGAAGAAGCTGCTGGCCTCGACACTCACCCGAAAGATGATGGCGGCTGTCGTCTTCGCACTGGCCGAGCATCTTCGGGAGCGGGTGAGGCACGGGCCGTACCGTTCGTGGAGCGAGCCAGAGGAACCTTCGACCCGGAACAAGGCACCGCCGCCCCCCGTGCAGGACAGGTCCAGAAGGATTGGCCCGCCGCCAGAGGCTTCACCCGATCACCCCAGGGAAGGTGGCGATCAACCGCCCACCATGGAACCGAAGAGCTGAGCCCCCCTCTACCGGGAGCGGTCACTGGGTGAAGGGGGAAGGCAGGACGCGATCACTGGATCTTGGGACCAGCGTCCTTTTTGGAGTGGAGCGACGTGGACCTCATGCGCGGGCTGCTCAAGGTGCAGCGCTCGGACTGGAAGGGGCACGTCAATCTCCCCAAGGGCGGGCGGCCCCGCGAGGTGCCGCTGACGCGCGCCCTAGCCTCGGCGCTCGCACGTGGCCGCCACCTGCGGGGCGAGCGGGTGCTCTACCGCGAGGATGGGACGTCGGTGTCCCAGCAGACGGTGCGGAGCTGGATGTCCGCAGCGCAGAAGCGGGCCGGGCTGAAGGTGACGGGGGCGCTCCACATCCTCCGCCACACCCTCTGTAGCCACCTGGCCATGCGGGGCGTGCCACCTCTCTCCATCAAGGAACTGGTAGGCCACCGCAGCCTCCGCACCATGATGCGGTACATGCACTTGGGGAAGGGAGAGAAGCACCGCGCCATCCAGATGCTGGAGGAGGGGCGGGATGCGTCTCCGGCTTGGAGACATTCTGGAGACGAGAAGGAGCCAGAAAGTACCGGGGCCGGAAACCGCTGAAGTTTCAGCAGCTTCCGGCCCCAGTTTGTGTGTCCCCGACGGGATTCGAACCCGTGTTACCGGCTTGAAAGGCCAGCGTCCTGGGCCTCTAGACGACGGGGACGGCTCTATGAGTCGCGGGGGGCTCGAACCCCCGACCCTCGGCTTAAAAGGCCGGTGCTCTACCAGCTGAGCTAGCGACTCGCACTATTCTTTTTTGCACCGGGCCATGGCCTGCAACCGCTGGGTTCTCTACCAGCAGTTCCTGGAGACTTCCACTGGCGCGCACTTTCCGGACTTCCTGACAGCCCCGACTCGACCGCCGGTGAACGTCTCCCGGCCTCTGCCCCCACCCCCGCCGCAGAGGGCGCTATACAAGGAGCCATGCGTCAGGACGTACCCCCACAGCATGACGAACAGGATGACGAGCCCGAGGAGGCCGGTGGCGCCCATCGCCGCTACCTCACCCGCGCCGGCGCCGAGCGCATGCACCGCGAGCTGCTCCGCCTGCTCAACGAGGAGCGCCCCAAGGTCACCGCCGAGGTCTCCGCCGCCGCAGCCCAGGGAGACCGCTCCGAGAACGCCGAGTACATCTACGGCAAGAAGCGGCTGCGCGAGATCGACCGCCGCATCCGCTTCCTCCAGAAGCGTCTGGACACCGCCACCATCGTCACCCCCTCCGAGCAGGCCGACCAGCGCCGCGTCTACTTCGGCGCCACCGTCACCCTCGAGGACGAGGACGGGGCGAAGACCACCTACCAGATCGTCGGCTCGGACGAGATCGACACCCAGGGCGGGCGCATCAGCGTCGAGTCCCCCATCGGCAAGGCCCTGCTGCGCAAGGCGGTGGGAGACTCGGTCGAGGTTATGCGGCCTCGCGGCGAGATCGAGCTCACCATCGTCTCCATCAAGTACGTGTAGGAGGGTCCCCAGATGCCACGGACGCAGCCGCCTGCCTCGCGCTTCCGTCGCATCTACCAGCGCCTGAGCACCGCGGAGCTGTCCGCCGCCGAACAGGACGAGGCGCTCAGCCTCGAGGATCTGGGCCTGGAGTCACGGCGCGAACGCGAGGCGCTCGCCTTCGGCATCTACAGCCGCCAGGGGCTGGAGAACGTCCTGCGCGAGTATGGGCTGATCCGCCGGCTGCAGGAGCGGGGAGTGGGGCCGCTCGAGGTCCGTTTGACGTTCGAGGACACGTTCCGCCCCCGCATCCTGTTCTGGAGCCATCGATACGAGGCCCCCGTGGGGGACATCTCCCTGCGCAAGGCCTCCGCCGCCGAAGTGGGAATTCCCTCACCGCTGGAGGCCGTCCCGCTGCTCTTCATCGACTCGCTCGTGCTCCAGCACCCGGGCCGCTCCTTCGACTGGAACCGCCCGCCGATGCCCGGCCAGCTCCACCCCGGGCTGGCGCTCTCGGCCGAGATCCTCGAGTGGATGCTGCTCATGGCCCGCCGCGTGGGCGCCGAGGGCATGGCGCTCGTGCCCTCCACCTTCGCCGCCGCGTGGGTCTACGCCCGCCACTTCCACTTCGTGGACGGCGCCGCCCAGGGGCGCTTCGTGGCGCTGCGCAGGGCCGGGCGGCAGTGGCCCCGGTGGCTGCTGTCCTGGGCCGTGGAGCTGGAGTGCATCCGCGGCCCCGGCGGCGAGCCCGTGCGCTTCGCTCCCTCTCCCATGCTCGCGTCCTTCACGCGGCGCTTCGAGCGCCTCTTCGAGGACAAGGCGTGGCGCAGCGCGGCGAAGGAGCACTCCCTGGCCCCCCTCACGCTCGACTTCGAGGCGCTCCAGGATCGCTTCCCCTGGGAGCGCATGCCCCCCGGCTCGCCGCCGGATGCCGTGGCGGAGGTCCTCTCGTACGATCCGCTGGCGCGGGGGGCAGGGACTTGAGCCCGCCACCCAACGGTTTACCACTGGACACCCCAGGCCTCCCGAGGCGTATGGAAAGGTCGGGACAGCGTCCTGCGACCGGGCGGGTAGGGGGCTTGCGCCTCGCAAGAGGTGTACCTCGGTAGCAAAGCGGCTGTTTCCCCGGACGGTGGTGTCTATATTCGCTCCTGGAAGCTCTCCCACCAGCAGCGTCCACGCGGTCGCACCCATCTCGAGGTCGCAACCACCACGATGCCGAAGAACTTCATCCTCGACACCAACGTCCTCCTCCACGATCCCCGCAGCATCTACGGCTTCAAGGACAACAACGTCATCATCCCGATCTACGTGATCGAGGAGATCGATCAGTTCAAGCGGGATCTGTCCGAGTTGGGCCGCAATGCGCGCATGGTCACCCGCTACCTGGACTCGTTCCGAGCCGAGGGCTCGCTGCGCGAGGGCGTCCCCCTGCCGCACGGGGGCTTCCTCCGGGTGGGCTTCGCCGAGGGCGCGCTGCCGCCGCAGCTGGCCGACGGCGACCTGATGGACAACCGCATCCTCGGGGTGGCCATCGATCTGATGAAGAAGGAGCCGGACACCGAGGCCGTCTTCATCACCAAGGACACCAACCTGCGCATCCGCGCGGATGCGATGGGCCTCAACGCCGAGGACTACGACACCGAGCGCGTCGAGATCACCGAGCTGTACACCGGCTTCAGCGAGCTGCTCGTGCCGCGCGAGTCCGTGGACGCCATGTACAAGCCCGGCGCGGAGGTGGAGCCGCCCCAGCCGGACCAGCTCTTCCCCAACCAGTGCGTGCTGCTCAAGGACGAGACCAACCCCTCGCACACGGCCATGGGGCGCTACAACGCCGCCAAGGGCCGGGTCGTCCCCCTGCTGCGCCTCATCAAGGAGGGCATCTGGGGCGTGCGGCCGCGCAACATGGAGCAGGCCTTCGTCCTGGACTTGCTCCTCAATGACGACATCAAGCTGGTGACGATTGTCGGCAAGGCGGGCACGGGCAAGACGCTGATGGCCATTGCCGCGGGGCTCCACAAGGTGACGGAGGAGAGCCTGTACCACAAGCTGCTGGTGAGCCGGCCCATCTTCCCGCTCGGCCGGGACATTGGCTATCTGCCAGGCAGCGTGGAGGAGAAGCTCAACCCCTGGATGCAGCCCATCTTCGACAATGTGGAGTTCCTGATGAACCTCAGCCGCGCCGACAAGAAGGCGGGCCGCGGCTACCACGAGCTGGTGGACCTGGGGCTGATCGAGATCGAGCCGCTGACCTACATCCGTGGCCGCAGCATCCCCAACCAGTTCATCATCGTGGACGAGGCGCAGAACCTCACGCCCCACGAGGTGAAGACCATCATCACCCGCGTGGGCGACAACACGAAGATCGTCCTCACGGGCGATCCCTTCCAGATCGACAACCCGTACGTGGACGCGACCAACAACGGCCTGGTCCACGTGGTCAACCGCTTCAAGAACGAGAAGATCGCGGGCCACATCACCATGGCCAAGGGTGAGCGCAGCGCCCTGGCCGAGCTTGCGGCCAACCTGCTCTGAGCCCTGCGCCAGCCGACGAGACGTGTCATGACGAAGGACGGTCCCACAGCCCCCAGTGACGCAGAGGAGAAGAAGCCGCTCATCGAGTACCCCTCCATCTACACCTTCAAGGTCATGGGGGTGCAGGAGCACGGCTTCGCCGAGTACGTGCGCCAGCTCTTCAAGCGGCTGATGGGCACGGAGATCTCCCCGGACTCCATCCGCGAGCAGCCCAGCAGCAAGGGCAAGTACGTGTCCGTGAGCGTCTCGGTGTACCTGCTGTCCGAGGAGCACCGCCGCGCCATCTACGCCCAGCTTCACCAGGAGAAGCGGGTTATCTACTACCTGTGAGCGCCCGGAGGCTCGCGCCCCCTGGGGCCGAAAGAGTTTCACCCCCAACTGGAAGTCCCTCCACGGTGGGGTATAAGACGAGGCTGCATGAGTCCGGCCGGGCCCTTCCCGCTCTATTACCCTGGTGATGCTCGGCGGGCCTTCGGCTCCGATGAGTCCACGCGACGCTTCGCCCGGGTCGCCCAGCTCGAGCCCGGCTCCCGCATCCTGGTGCTCGGCTGCGGCCCCATCAGCGCGCCCGTGCTGCTGGCGAGGGATCTCGGCTGCTCGGTTGTGGCCGCGGACACCGAGGACTCGCTGCTGACCCTGGTCCGAGAGCGGGTGAGGGCGCTGGCGCTCGGAGATCGCGTGGAGACGCGGCGCGTGGACCTGGAGAAGCTCGGGTTCCCCGAGGGCGAGTTCGACGCCATCCTGGCCCAGGGCCGGGTGTTCTACCCCCTGGGCGCGGGGCTCACGGCGCTGCGCCGGGTGCTCGCCAAGCGAGGGCGCATTGGCCTGACGTTCCCGGCCCGCGTCGGGCGCTACACGGCGAAGTCGGCGCTGGAGTTCTGGGAGAGGCGGCTCGGCATGCAGCCCCTGCTGCCTCGCGAGCTGCTCGGTGAGCTGGAGTCGCATGGCTACGAGCCCGAGTCCGTGGAGACGCTCACGGATCTGGAGCTGGACACGCTCTACCGCGACGTCGAGTCACGGCTGGAGAACGCTCCCGCCGCGGATGCCGAGCTGATGCGCCAGGAGATCGCCATCCACCGCGAGCAGAACGGCAAGGCGGGCGTGAGCTATGCCTTCCTCGTGGGCCGCCGCAAGGAGCCGGGCGAGAAGCCGCCGGCCTCGCGAGATCGCGGCTGAGCAGGGCCCCTGCCGCTGGCGCTCAGCCCCCGGTCCTCCCCGGGGTGCTTCAGTTCACCGAGCCGTGGAAGTCCAGCAGGTCCACGGTCTCGGGGGCCACGGAGAGCTTCACCTCGTCGCGGTAGCCCGCCGCGTCGCCGCCCACCTGCAGGGGCATCGGCTGGGCGAAGCGGATCGTCACATCCTTGGCGTGGAAGTCGTGGATGCCCTCGGGGAACCAGCGGCCGTTCCACAGCTTGGGCAGGTTGGCGAGCACGTTGGCGGCGTGCACCTGGCCCAGCCGCACGTGCATCATCCCTCGGCGCTGGTGGGCGAAGGGGAACATCCGGAAGCCGTAGCCGTAGAAGGGCATCGTCGCCGCGCCCGCCATCATCAGCTTGCCGCGGAACATCGCCTCGCCCGGAGCGATCGGCTCGCCCACCGGGCTGCCCTCCGCGCTCAGGCGGTACGCCTCGTGGGCGCCGTTGATGACCTCGCACTCCACCCACGTGGAGTGCGTCAGGTAGTGCGGCACCGTCTTGAAGGCCACCGCGGAGAAGTACCCGCCGCTGCCCGTGAGCACCTTCTTGAAGAACCCCTTGCCCAGGTTCTCCTTCACCCAGATGTAGTCGTTGAGCAGCTTGCCATCCACGCCGAGCCCGGCGAACGGCGTGCGCTGCCCATCCACCATCACCATGTTCATGCGGCGCAGGCCGGCCACGTCGCCGGACAGGGCGCGCACCACGTCCTGGAGGATGCCGTCGCCGCTGGGGTTCGAGGCGTTGATGAAGTTGGCCAGCCCGTTGCCCGTGCCCAGCTTCAGCACGCCGAAGCGCGGCAGCGCGTGGCCCGCGAACCGGCCCCGGGACTCGGTCTGGCGGAGGAACTCGTTGACGAAGCCCATGAAGGTGCCGTCACCGCCGCCCGTGAAGACCAGCGGGTAGCCCCGCTCGAGCACCGTCTGCACGATCCGCCACGCGTCCAGCGGCGAGCGCGAGAGGAAGAGATCCTCCTCGGGCAGGACATGCGAGAGGGTCTTCACCACCCGCGCATCCACTTTGCGGGCGTTGGCGTTCAACAGCACGGCGACCTTCGGCTCCGGAGCGACGGACGTCGCGGGTGCCTGGCGGAGATCCGGAGAACGCAGGGGCTGGACCAGCATGGGGGGCAGGCTCCTTGGGAGGAACTGTCTTTTGCGCGATGCAGCGCCGGCTGCTCACGACTGCACATTCCTCGCCAACGACTGACGCGAGGCGTCAGCTAGAGGCTGAGAAAGTGATTTCAGGGACTTGGCTCGGCATTCCCCCCTGGCTGGGTGTAGTGAACGCTACGCAACGGTGACGGAGGTGTAGAGCGTGTTACGCACCTTTGACAGCTGGGTGGCGAACGTGTGACGCAGCCGGTCGTCCTCCGGGCGGCCTTGAGAGCCCTCCAAGCCCCTGTCCGATTCCGAGCCTCCTGGCTCCAAAAGGGCGGCCCGCCGCTTACGCGTAAGCCCCCGCGTTATCAGCGTTTGACACCCCCTGGGGGGTGGTTACGTTGGGCTTACATCAGGGATTTGCAGGAAAAACTCAGTAGTTTCCGGAGGATACCGTGGGCAAGATCATTGGAATCGACCTGGGCACCACCAACAGCGTGGTGGCGATCATGGAGGGTCGCGAGCCCAAGGTCATCGTCAACGAGGAAGGCAGCCGGATCACCCCCTCGGTCGTCGCGTTCACCAAGGACGGGGAGCGGCTGGTGGGACAGGTCGCCAAGCGCCAGTCCATCACCAACCCCGAGCGCACCGTCTACTCCATCAAGCGCTTCATGGGCCGGCGCTACGAGGAGACCACCGACGAGGCGAAGCTGGTGCCCTACAAGGTGGTGCGTGGGCCGCACGGCGATGCGCGCGTGGAGATCGACGGCAAGCAGTACAGCCCGCCGGAGATCTCGGCGCAGGTGCTGCTCAAGCTGAAGCGCGCCGCGGAGAACTACCTGGGCGAGAAGGTCACCGAGGCGGTCATCACCGTCCCCGCGTACTTCAACGACGCCCAGCGCCAGGCCACCAAGGACGCCGGTGAGATCGCCGGCCTCACGGTGAAGCGCATCGTGAACGAGCCGACCGCCGCCGCGCTCGCGTACGGCCTGGACAAGAAGAAGGACGAGAAGATCGCCGTCTATGACTTCGGCGGCGGCACGTTCGACATCTCCATCCTCGAGGTGGGGGAGAACGTGGTGGACGTGCTGGCCACCAACGGTGACACGCACCTGGGCGGCGACAACATCGACATCCGGATCATGGACTGGCTGATCACCGAGTTCAAGAAGGACAACGGGCTCGACATCAGCAAGGACAAGATGGTGCTCCAGCGCCTGAAGGAGGCGGCGGAGAAGGCCAAGATCGAGCTGTCCAGCGCGATGGAGACGGAGATCAACCTGCCGTTCCTCACCGCGGACGCGTCCGGCCCCAAGCACCTCAACGTGAAGCTGTCGCGCGCCAAGTTCGAGGCGATGATCGACGATCTGATCGAGCGCTCGCTGGAGCCGTGCCGCAAGTGCCTCAAGGACGCGGGCGTGGAGCCCAAGGATCTCAACGAGGTGGTCCTCGTGGGCGGCAGCACCCGCATCCCCAAGGTGAAGGCGGCGGTGGAGCGGCTGTTCGGCAAGAAGCCCAACGAGAGCGTGAACCCGGACGAGGTGGTGGCGGTGGGCGCGGCGGTGCAGGCCGGCGTGCTCTCGGGCGAGGTGAAGGACATCCTGCTGCTGGACGTCACCCCGCTGTCGCTGGGCGTGGAGACGCTGGGCGGCGTGATGACCAAGCTGATCGAGCGCAACACCACCATCCCCACCCGCAAGTCGGAGACGTTCTCCACGGCGGCGGACGGCCAGACGCAGGTGGAGATCCACGTGCTGCAGGGTGAGCGCGACATGGCCAGCGACAACCGCAGCCTGGGCCGCTTCCACCTGACGGGCATGCCTCCGGCGCCGCGCGGGGTGCCGCAGATCGAGGTGACGTTCGACATCGACGCCAACGGCATCCTGAACGTGAGCGCCAAGGACAAGGCCACGGGCAAGGAGCAGAAGGTGCAGATCACCCACTCCTCGGGCCTGGCGAAGGACGAAGTGGAGAAGATGGTCAACCAGGCGCGGGAGAACGAGGCCGCCGACAAGGCCCGCCGCGAGCTGGTGGAGCTGAAGAACCAGGCCGAGAGCCAGGCGTACGCCGCGGAGAAGATGCTCAAGGAGAACAAGGAGAAGCTGTCCGCGGACAACGTGAAGGCGCTCGAGGAGGCGGTGGCCAACCTCAACAAGGTCCGCGAGGGCCAGGACAAGGACGCCATCAAGTCCGCGCTCGATGCGCTCCAGCAGGTCAGCTACAAGCTGGCCGAGGAGATGTACCGGGCCACGGGTGGCCAGCCCGGCGGCACGCCTCCGCCTCCGGGCGCGGGCGGGCCTTCCGCGGCGCCGGGCAGCCAGGCCACGCCGAAGGACGACGTGGTGGACGCCGAGTTCCGTCAGTCGTAACGGACGCGGCCTGAGGCCGGAAAATTGAGAAGGGCCGGTGCTCCCTGGGGGCGCCGGCCCTTTCTTTTGGGCGGGGTTTTGAGCGGTCCGCGCCGGGGTGGTGGTGCGGACCTGGCTGGGTTTTCCTTGCGGAAACAGGCGCTTGGGCAGAGGCGGGTGGTGGGAAGGGCGTGGCGGCCCACCCGGCGGGTAGGGCGTGACGCTCCCTCGCGGATGCCTGACCGGTCAGGCATGGGCCCCCCGAGCAAGGAGTAGAACGCGCCTAGATAACTTGGCGCGTCGTCACCTCGGCCTCGATGTGCTGGATAAGGTCCTCACGGATTCTGCGAGGGCTCGGAGGTGGGGGCCCGCTTGCGGCCCGGAGGGATGATGGGCACGTAGCAGGTGCCCTTGAACATCTGGCCGCCGAGTTCCTCGCATTTCTCAGGCTCCCACTCCGCCCAGCACCCTCCGTTGAGGGCGACCAACCCTTTACCGGCGCAACGCCCCTTCTCATCGGGCCGCACCTGTCCTGGCTGCGGTTCGGGCAGGGAGTCCTCGATCATCGCCTCGTTCGTGGAGCCCGAGGGTGGCGGATCCAGAGCCGCGATCGTTGCGGCATCACCAAGCCCTGCGGTGCCTGCATCCGGGGAGTCGTGCCTCGCGGGCTCCGCACGTGCCACGGAGGGCGGCTCCAGGGGCTCATGGGAAACAGTCCGAGTCCGCCCCTGCCAGAGGGCCAGGGCCAGCCCCGCCGCTGCCGCTGGCAGCCAGAGCCATGCGAGTCTCCGGGGCGCTCGCGCCCTGACAGGTGGCCGGGAGGGGCTCACCGGTGAGACAGGCTCCAACTCCTGCGCCAGTTGGGCCGCGGTGCCGCGCTGCTCGGGGTTGACCGAGAGCAGGCGCACAATGAGAGGGCGCAGAGAAGGATCCACCACGAGGTGGTTCCTGAACGCGCGAGGCAGGCGCACGCCCTTCAAGTGCCAGGTGCCGTGCTCATCGCGGAAGGGCTCGGACAGCTCCGGGTACTCGCCGGTGAGCAGGCGGCAGGCGGTGACGCCCAGGGCGTAGAGGTCATCGGCTGCACAGGGCCGGTAGAGGGCAGTGGAGCTTCCGTGGAATTGGATCTCGAAGAGCCAGGACTGGGGCGAGCGGTAGAGCGGGGTGCCCGGAAAGCCCATGGCCGGAGTGAGGGCGGGGGCGCCCGGGTAGAGGCCGGTACCGAAGTCCATGAGCATGGCCCTGTCATCCGAGCGGCGCACCAGGACATTGTCGCCCTTGAGGTCTCGGTGGACAGCACCTTGAGCGTGGAGGACCGCCAACGCTTGAGCCAACTGGGCCAGCCAGCGCCGCATCCGCTCGGGAGCCGGAGGCTGAAGCCGGGCCTGCTCATACAAGGGCTCGCCGTCCACCCACTGAAGGACGAGGAAAGGATGAAGCGTGCCGGTGGGAGACTGCCAGGAGCCCTGATCCAGCAGACGAGGAATGCTGGGGTGTTCACACCGGGAGAGCAACTCGCGCTCACGAGCGAAGCGAGGGTCTGCTGGAAGCAGAGCCAGCTTCAGTGCCACGGGGGAGGCGTGTGGGGGGTGGCAGGGCACGGCACGGTACACAGCGCCGTAAGCACCGCCACCCGCCAAGGCCTGCACGCGCCAATTTCCCAGCACCGTGCCCGGAGCCAGCAGCGCGGGGTGGAGTGCGAGGGGAGAGGGGCTGTGCATGGCGCGCCTGGGAAGAAGGAGGGACGGCTGTGGTCTTCCCGGTGCAGCCTACCTCACGCGTAGGAGTGCCGGGGAGTGACTCCAGAATTCACCCACGAGCGCGCAACCCAGGCGTTATACCTCGGGAGCAAGAGGTGACGCGTGACGGCGCTGATGACCACGCCCCCGGGGCACGACGTGATCCTGTTCGACGGGCACTGCCGGTTGTGCAGCGCGGCCGCTCGGAAGTTCGAGCGCCTCCTGGGCAGCCGGGGGACGGAGCTGCGCTCGTTCCGGGAGGAGGGCGGCCTTGCTGCCTTCCCGGGCCTCTCCTACGAGCGGTGCGAGCAGGCCATGCAGCTCGTCCAGGCGGATGGCCGCGTCGTCGAGGGCGCGGAGGCCATTGTCCAGGCGCTGGGGCGCCGCGTGTGGGGCAAGCTGCTCTACGTCTACTATGTCCCAGGGCTGCGGCAGCTCGCGGACGCCGTGTACCGCGGGGTCGCCCGGTACCGCTTCCGCATCGCCGGGCGGGAGTGCCCGGACGGTGCCTGCGCGGTGCACTTCAAATAGACGCCACGTGGGGGCTAACATGCGGCCCTCCTCGCTTTCGCCCGTCTACCCGTGACCCACCCCACGACGTCCCATCCCCACGCCGCGCAGGCCTTCCGTCGCTTCTTCGGAGAGCTGCGTGAGACGTACCTCGAGCGAGAGACGCTCTTCACCCAGATCGAGCTGGCGCTGCTGTGCCGGGAGCACGTGCTCGTGGTGGGCCCCCCCGGCACAGCCAAGAGCGCCATCGCCAGCGCGGTGCTCGGGCGGATCCTCGACGAGACGACAGGCGGCCCGTCGCTCTTCGCCAAGCAGATCGCCGAGTCCACGGTGCAGACGGACCTCATTGGCCCGGTGGACTTCAAGGTGCTCACCGAGACGGGCCGCACCGAGTACATCACCGATGACGGCATCCTGGGCTCCGTGCACGCGTTCCTCGACGAGGTGTTCGATGGGCGCGACATGCTCTTGCGCTCCATCCTCAACGTGCTGCACGAGCGCGAGCTCAAGCACGGCCGCCGGGTGACGAGCGGGCGCACCGAGTGCGCCATCATGACGAGCAACCGCTACCTCTCGGAGGTGCTGTCGCGCTCGCCGGAGCTGCTGCTGGCCTTCGCGGACCGGCTCAGCTTCATCAACTTCGTGCCCAAGTCGTTCGCCCGGCGCGCCAGCCGCGCGGCGATGCTCCACCGCTTCATGCACGGCTCGCGGCCGGAGTTCCGGGCCGTGCTCACCCTGCAGCAGCTGGATCTGCTCCAGGAGGCGGTGGAGAAGGTGAACGTCTCCAGCCAGGTGCTCGAGGGCGTGGAGCTGCTGGCGGATGGGCTGGAGCGCTCGCTGTCGGCGCAGGTGTCCAAGCTGCCGGACTACGTGCCCACCAAGTACTTCTCTCAGCGCTCGGTGGTGAAGGCGCTCTGGGCGCTCAAGGCCGCGGTGGTCAGAGATCAGATCTACCAGCACCCGGATCGTCAGCTCGAGGCGACCATCGAGGATCTGGACTCGCTGCGCTGGTTCTTCCTGCTCGGAGGGCCGCCCGCCGCCGAGGCCGAGGCGCTCCTCAAGGTGGCGGTGGATCCACGCGAGCGGGCCCAGCTCGAGATCGTCCGGCTGGAGCAGAAGACGTTCGACGAGACGCTCGCCAAGGTGCGCAACGAGCTGGTCTCCGGCGTGGAGCGCGAGGCCTCCGCGCTGTCCGCCGGGGAGGATGTCTCGGCCTCCGAGGCGCTGGCGCGCAGCTTCCAGCCCGGGCTGGCGTCCATCACCGCTCAGCGGCTGCTGGTGAAGCTCGTGCCGGGGCCGCGGCACCGGGACAACCGGGCGCCCTTGCTCGGAGCGGCGCGCGGCCTGATCACGGCGGTGGAGCAGCGGCTGGCGCGTGGGATGACCTCCCAGGGAGAGCCCGGCGCCGCCGCGGCCCCCAACACTCCCGAGGGGCGCGGGGGGCTCCAGCTCCTGACGTCCTTCAAGGACACGCTGGAGCTGTCCCGGTCCGTCCCCGAGCTGCGCTCGTACTTCAGCTCGCTGTGCGAGGCCTCCGCGCGGCTCTTGGAGCAGATGCTGGAGATGATCGCCCTGTCGGCCGAGGGCGTGGAGTTCGAGGACGGGCTCAAGATCGAAGGGCTGGTCGCGCTGGCCGACAACCTGGAGGAGGAGATCTCCCAGGTGTCCGCGCTGTCGGGCCTGCTGGCCGAGGGCGCTCCCGCGGCGATGGAGCGGCTCCGGGTGGCGGACGTGGCGGTGCGCCGGCGCGTGGTGGCCTCGATGCGGCGGCGCGCGGCGGCGGCCTTCCAGGCGCCCAGGCCCGCGGGCAAGCGCGATCCGTTCGAGGCGCTCTCCACGGACTCGCGGCGCCTCACCCAGCTCGAGAAGTCGCTCAATGCGCTGGATCCGTCGCAGCCCGGGCTGAAGCAGGAGCTGTTGCAGCCGCTCGGGCTGGCCTACGCCAAGCAGGTGCTCAGCACGACGCCGTTCGATCGCATCGAGCAGTACGCGCGGGCCGCGCAGATGGTGGCGGAGAACCTCCGGCAGGAGGGTCTGGCGCCCGATGCCGTCATCACCGAGTGCCGCGAGATCATCGAGCAGCGGCTCGTCGAGCACGCCCGCACGCTGGCGCGCGAGGTGACGAGCCCGCCTCCGGCCCCCACCGCCGTGATCAACGGTGACGCGTACACGTTCTATCGCAACAGCTTCTCCGTGCGCGCTCCGGATGGAGAGCTCGCCGCGCTGCTCGGGCTGGACAACCAGCTCGCCTTCGCGCGGCCCCAGACGGCGGCCTCGTTCCTCTCGGAGGGCGTCCGCCAGGCGGTGGCGCAGGCCGAGCTGGTCTTCGCCCATACCCGCATCAAGTACCTGCGGAGCTGGCTGACGCAGCTGCTGACCGCGCTGATGCCGGAGCTCGAGTCCCTCAAGGGGAAGACGGAGGCGGAGCGCACCTTCGAGCGGCTCGTGCGGAGCCGGTTCCCGCTGCTCGCGCTCAAGGAGGGCGAGCTGGTGCGGCTCCGAGGGGTGCTGGGCACGCTCGGGGCGATGCAGGGCGAGCTGGGCGAGGCCGCGCGCAAGCTGGGCCTCCAGCTCCGAGGCATCGACGAGGACTTCGGGCGCTTCAGCAAGCGCGTGCTGGAGATGCGGTCCACGCTGTGAGTCCTCGGGCCTGCCAGTTCGGTGTGCCGCCTGAGGCGGCGCTCGGGAGGCCTTGAGCATGCTGGCCCCTCGCCTGACAGAGCTGCGCCAGCGGCTGGACGCGCTCCAGCAGAGCGTCGCTCGCCCTTCGGGCATGGTGGGCTGGGCGCTCGGGCTGACGGCGCCGAAGGACGTGGAGCTCGCGTGTCCCACCATCGCGGCACTGGATAAAGAGCTGGATCGGGTGGGCGTGCACACCCTGGCGGACGCGCACCTGCTGCGCTCGCTCGGCGTGCGCAAGGGCAGGGCGGGGCAGCTCGCGGAGGCGCTGGGCGCCCGCGCCCACGAGGCGTTGGAGGAGTTCGAGGTCCGCCTGCGTCAGGTGGAGCGTGCGCGCCGGGCCGGGGAGATGCCGCCGGGAGCGAGGACGTCGCTGGAGCGGGGCTTCGTGCAGCTCGCGAGGGTGGTGAAGGTGGCGGACGTGTTCGCCGCCGCGCCGGGGTCCAAGCCTCCGCCGTTCGAGATCCTGCCAAGCCGCTCCTACGCCTGGAAGGGCCGAGCGCCCACCAGCGCGCGCATGGCCATCGCCGAGTTCCTCGCGGAGCGGGCGCGGGAGAACGTGGACGACGTGATCCAGAAGCGGCGCGATCTGGATCTGGCCCACGAGGTGCTGCTGCGGCTGGGCTCGGACCACGATCGGGACCGAGGCGTGGTGCTGCGCCGGGAGGTGGCCGAGGCGCGCGAGCGCACCCGGGCCAGCCCCACCGTGCGCTCGCTCAACGAGCTGGTGAAGCACGTGCGCCACACGGCCCGGCGCTCGCCGGGAGAGGCCTACCACTCGCTCAAGGGGCTCTACGAGCGGGCGGTGGAGGCCGGGGACACGCAGCTCGCCGCGGCGGCCCGCTCGGCGCTGGAGCCGATGTTGCCCTCGAACGGGCGGACGCGGGCCCTGGTGGAGCAGGCCGAGCGCCAGGAGCTGACCCGCTGGTTCGGCGAGAAGCCCCAGGTGCGGGAGGGCGAGGTGGAGGAGGGGCTCCAGGAGCAGGCGCCGAAGAAGTCTCGCGCGGACGATCTGCTGGCGGACCTGGCCTTCTCGTTGGATCCCGAGCAGCTCGCGGCCTTCGAGCTGGCGGCGGGCTGCGCGCGTTACTTCGACGTGGAGGACTCGCTCTCCGAGGACATCGTCCAGGTGGACACCCAGGCGCTGCGCCCCGTGCCCAAGCGCGTGCCCTACCCCACGCAGATGATGAACTTCGAGACGACGGGCAGCCTCCACGAGGTGCACAACTTCGTCGTCACGGATCCCCGGCTGCTCGTCTACGATCTGGCCGCCAACCGCCAGACGGTGCGCGCCTACCTCGAGGAGGAGCCGCCGCCCAAGCCCAAGAAGATGAAGCGCACCGCCGTGCGCGTGTACGTGCTGGATGCCTCCGGCTCGATGCACGGCGCCCGCGCCCGGTTCCGCGACGCCATCATCATCGCCGAGCTCAACAACCTGCGCGCCAAGGCCCGCCAGGGGCTGCCCTTCGATCCGCTGTACTTCTCCTTCTTCAACGACTCGCCCACGGAGTTGGCCCGCGTGGACACCGCCGCCGAGGCCACCCGGCAGATCGAGAAGCTCTTCCGGCAATCGCCCGCCGAGGGCCAGACGGACATCACCCTGGCGCTCATGGCGGCGTTCGACTCCATCCGGGCGGCGCAGGGCAGGGATCCGTACCTCGCCCGCGCCACCGTGGTGCTCATCACCGACGGCGAGGACCGGGTGGACATGGAGCTCATCCGCCGCACCCGCGCGCCCATGGACTCGCTGACCATCGCGCTGAGCTTCATCTCGCTGGGCGAGGAGAACACGGACCTGAAGTCCCTGGTGCAGGAGCAGCGCTCCCAGGGCGGCCGGGCCTTCTACCACCACCTCTCCGACGAGGAGATCCAGTGGGCGCGCACCGAGTTCGATGCGCCCTGGCGCACGCTGCTCCCGCATGACGCGCCCGAGACTCCGGACAACCTCGACGCGCTCTGGCCGCACCTGGAGGCGCTGGAGGCGGTGGCCTCCAAGCGCGGCGCCAGCTCCTCGCCCGTGGCGGTGGAGGCCTCCTTCGACGCGCTCTTCCCCGAGCAGGCCCAGGCCCAGAAGCGCGAGGCCGTGGGCCAGGATGTGCTGGCGCGGGTGACGGACATCCTGGATGCCATCGCCGAGGCCGCTTCGCTGGCGCCCGCGGACCGCCGGGCCACCGAGAGCGTGATGCTGCTCCAGCATCTGCTGGGTATCTACCAGTTGACGCCAGCCCGGTACCTGGCGGCCCTGGCGGCGGGAGGAAAGCCCCTCCAGGACAACCTCGCGAGGGTTCGCCTCCTCTGCCGTCCATTCGGGTAGGCTCGCGCCCGGACATGCCCTTCCTTTTCTGGCGAAAGAAGAAGGAGACGCGGCCCGCGGATCCGCTGGCGGCCTTCGATCAGCTCATCGAGGATCTGGAGCGCCAGGCGGCCGAGGTCCGCAAGTCCGCGGCCACGCTGCTGGCGCTCAAGGGGGAGCTGACGCGCTCGGTGGAGCGCTACACGCGCCGGCTGGCGGACATGGCCGAGCGCTCCAAGGTGGCCGAGTCTCGCGGCGACACGAAGGCGGTGCAGGTGCTCCAGCGGGATCGCGAGCAGACGGAGGCCCTGCTCAAGTCCACGAAGGATTCGCTGGAGCGCGTGGAGCCGGACTCGCGGCTGCTGCTGGAGGCCGCCAGCGACGTGGGGACGCGCGTTCAGGAGCTGCGCACCGAGCGCCAGAGCGCCTCGGCGCGGCTGGTGGCGGGCACCCTGGTCAGTGGCGCGATGCGCGAGCAGGTGGAGCGCATCGAGAAGGTGCTCGCGGTGGACGCCGCCCGGGACGAGATCGAGCGGGCCCACCAGCTCGCGGAGATCTACCGCGAGGAGCGTCAGGCCGGGGAGAAGGCGGAGTAGGCTACGTCCGGCGCGCGGTCTGGTGCAGCTCCAGGACGATGTCGCCGCCCTTGAAGAGCCGCACCGCGCCCGACGTCTGGCTCACCACCAGCGAGATGCAGTGCGTGTTCGAGGTGATGCCCGCCGCCGCCGCGTGCCGGGCTCCCAGGCCCAGGGGAATCTTCACCATCTCGTCCCCGGCCGACAGGTAGCGGCCCGCGGCCAGCACCACGCCGTCCTCGCGGATGATGAACGCTCCATCCAGCACGGAGAAGTTCTTGATGGCCTCGCGGATCTTCGGATCCAGCACGTTGCGCTCAGCCTCGGACAGCCCCTGGAACGGGTTGATCGTGAGCTGCCGGCTCTTCTCCAGCACGCTCGTGTGGTCCCCGATCGTGATGATCGTCCCGATGGGGTGGCCCTCGAAGCCCTCCTGGCCGATCTGCAGCGCCAGCTGGATGAGCGCGTCCACCACCTGCGAGTTGAACTCCTCGCCCAGCTTCACGCCCTCGATGGCCACCCGGTCATCCAGCGAGCCGCCGATGCGCATCTGCATCAGCGTGTCCGGCGCCCGGCCTACCTTCCCGGTCATGCAGAGCACCAAGTCCCCCTCCTTGAACGCTCCCTGGGAGAGCGCGGACACGAGGGCCACCTTCACGCGCTCCGTGCGCGAGTAGTCATAGGCGGGGATGACGAGCGCCCGGAGCTTCCGGTGGATGTACTCCTGGGCGATCTTGTCGGCGGTGACCGCGTAGATCAGCTTCTTGCGGGCCGGCCGCCCCCGCAGATCCTCCGGCGGGATGGGCACGTCGCAGATATACAGGAAGTGATCCACGTCATGTCGGGCCGCCAGGGAGAGGGCCGAGCGCAGGAACTCCCGGTCGAACTTCGAGCTGTCGCTCATGATGATTCTCCTCTCTGCCACCCCATGGGACGAATGGGCACCTTGACACTACGGTCCATGTGAATAAAGCTTTCGGGCCTTTTTTTTAGGGGGACGGGGTCGTTTTTCTCGCCCATCGGAGCGAAGGCTGTGAACCAGAAAGATCTCAAGCGGTACAAGAAGATGCTCGAGGACAGCAAGACGGCGCTCCTCGATAGCGCGAAGAAGACCCTCGTAGAGGAGTCCAGCTTCGACACGGATGATCTCCCGGACGAGATTGATCAGGCCTCCTCCGAGTACGCCCAGTCCATGGTGTTCCGGCTGAGAGACCGTGAGAAGTTCCTTCTCCAGAAGATCGAGAAGGCGCTGCAGCGCATCGAGGATGGCTCGTTCGGCATCTGCGAGCGCTGCGAGGAGGACATCTCCCCCAAGCGCTTGGAGGCCCGCCCGGTCACCACGCTCTGCATCCGCTGCAAGGAGGAGCAGGAGAAGAAGGAGCGCTCCTACGGATGAGCGCCAGGGGCCTGGGGCCGCGTGAAGCCGCGCGGCCCCCGCCTCACACCAGCGCTTGGATCTCCACCCGGAGCAGCTGGCGGCCAATGAGGAGGTGGTCGCCGTTGTCCACGAAGGAGGGGCCCGCCAGGCGGATGAATGTGCCGTTGGAAGAGCCGACGTCTCGCACCATGAGCTGATCCTTGCGGACCGTGAGGACGGCGTGGCGCCCGGAGACGAAGCCGTCGGTCGGGAACGAGATGTCGCCGTGCTCCCGACCCAGCAGGTTGTCCCCCTCCTTCAGGGGAAAGGCCGCCCCGCGCATGCCTCCTTCGAGGTACTGCACCAGACGCAGCCGGTAGCCCGCGTCCGGCGAGCCCCAGACCTGGGCGCCTCCAGGCCCCGCGGACGCGGCGGAGATGGGCTCGAGCACCAGCCGCTGCCGGCCCAGCCGCAGCTCGCCGCCGGTGGTCAGCTCCCGCTCCTGGCGCAGGCGGACGAAGACGCCGTTGGCCCCGCCCACGTCCTCCACCGCCAGCCGCACGCCCGAGAAGAAGAAGCGGGCCTGCTCGGGCATGACGAAGGGATCATCCGGCAGCTTCAGGTCTCCCTGCTGGCCGCAGGTGAGCGTGTCCCGGGTCATCCGGACCACGGACTCCGGGCCGCCATCGGCGCGTACCACCCGGAGGGACACCTGGGGGCGCGGAGCGATCTGGGACACCGCCATCACCAGCGTGCCCGAGCGCATGGGCGCGCCGCAGGACTGGCAGATGGAGGCGTCGTCTGGGTTCTCGGCGTCGCAGCGGGGGCAGAAGGTCATGGCAAGGCACCCCCCTCATATCAAGGCCCGGGCGAGGTTGCTCGCTTCGCGAGCACGGCTTGATGCGGACCCACTCGGCGTGTTGAACTCCAGCCTCCACACCTCACGACACCGAGACGGAACACGCCTTGCGCTGCCCCACCTGTGGCTCAGACGCCGGAGAGACTTCCAGGTACTGCCCTTCCTGCGGCTCTACCCTCGTGCGCAGCGCGGCCGAGGCCGATGAGTACATTGGCCAGACGCTCGCCAAGAAGTACCGGGTGGAGGCGCTGATCGGCGAGGGCGGCATGGGCAAGGTGTACCGGGCCCGCCAGCTCGCCCTGGACAAGCCGGTGGTGCTCAAGGTGCTGCGCCAGTCCCTGCTGTCGGACGAGCGCACCGTGGCCCGCTTCCAGCGCGAGGCCAAGGCCGCCAGCCGCCTCAACCACCCCAACTCCATCAGCATCCTGGACTTCGGCCAGGCCGAGGACGGCGCGCTCTTCATCGCCATGGAGTTCGTCCCGGGGCAGGACCTGCACCAGATCCTCAGCCGCGACTGGCCGCTGCCCGAGTCTCGCGTGGTGCGCATCGTCAGCCAGGTGCTCTCCGCGCTCTCGGATGCGCACGGCGCCGGCGTCATCCACCGGGACTTGAAGCCCGAGAACATCATGCTGGAGCAGCGCCGCAACGATGCGGACTTCGTGAAGGTGCTGGACTTCGGCATCGCGAAGATCACCGACACCACGGGCGAGGACTCCCCGCCGCTCACGCGCGCCGGCTTCGTGTGCGGCACCCCCGAGTACATGTCCCCCGAGCAGGCGCGCGGCGCGCAGCTCGATCACCGCTCGGACCTGTACGCGGTGGGCGTCATCCTCTACCAGCTCACCACGGGGCTGCTGCCCTTCGAGTCCGACTCGGCGGTGGGCTTTGCCACCAAGCACCTCACCGAGGAGCCTCCGCCGCCCACCAAGCGCCGGCCCGAGGCGCGCATCTCCCCGGGCATGGAGCGGCTCATCCTCCGCGCCCTGTCCAAGGATCCGAACGATCGGCCGGGCAACGCCGAGGCCTTCAAGGCGGAGCTGCTCGCGGTGGACCGGGAGCGGCGCCGGATGGACTCCACCCGGAGCCGGCCCCCCGCCTCGCAGCAGGCCGCGCCGGTGTCCTCTCCGGTGCTCGCGCCGCTGCCGCGCCGGGCCACCGGGGGCGGCCACATCGACACGCAGCCGGGCACCGATCCGGGCTGGGGCTCCAACGAGCCCACCATGGAGGCCACCGTCCGGGCCATCCCGGAGCTGATGCAGACGATGCAGAACCCGATGCCCATCACCAGCGACAAGACGGAGGCCATCGTGCCCACCGTCTCGGACGAGGGCGGGTTCGGCTTCTTCAAGGCGCTCACCATCACGCTGCTGCTGGCCGCGCTGGCGATCGCCGCGTACTACTACTACACCAACTACGGCGCCGGCTCGGCGCCCGAGGTGTACTCGCCGGTGCCGTCCAATGCCCCCGTGCCGGGCCAGACGAGCGGCTCGGTGGGGCCGGATCTCACCAAGCCGCTGTACGAGCAGGAGATCCCCGTCCAGAACCGGAACGCGCAGGCGGCGCGCGAGGCCGAGCTCGAGGGCGATCGCCAGGTCCAGCGCGGCTACCTGGGCATGGCGGCCACCGAGTACAAGAAGGCCTTCGGCTTCGATCCCAAGCCGGCGCTATCCCTCAAGCTCGGCGAGGTCTACTGGCAGAACAGCCGGCCGGACGAGGCGCGCGCCTGGTGGGCGCGTCACCTGAGGGATGCGCCCAGCTCCAAGGCCGCCGACTACATCGCGCAGACCTTGAAGAGCGTGGGCGCCATGCCCACTCCGCAGCAGTAGGCCCGCGGGCCGCGCTTCAGCCCAGCAGCTCCACCTGGAACACGTGCTGGCCAATGCGGACGCGGTCCCCGGGGCGCAGCTGGCGCTCGGTGCCCGGGGCGATCCGCACGTACGTGCCGAGGCCGCCGGACAGATCCCTCAGCGTGGCTCCGGTGGCGGTGGGGCTGAGCTCACAGTGGCGGCCGGCGAGCCCCTCGTCCTGCGGGAAGCTGAAGTCACAGTGCGCCTGGCCGATGGTGAGCAGCGCGGTGGCCGCCACCACGGCGCGGCCCGCTCGCCCTCCCACGAGGATCTCCTCCACGGCGTAGATGGCCTGCCCGAGCGGCACCGGCGCGCCGTAGATGACCGGCTGCCCCGGCTGGGCGATGGGGATCTCGATGCGGCCGGTGAAGCGGAACAGCCGCGAGCCCGCGCTGAAGAGCGATCGGGGCGCGATGGTCTCGGTGCCGGGGATGGTGACGTAGACGCCCGAGGCGCTGTTCTCGTCGCGGACGAAGAGCGCGCCTTCCCTCACGAGGAACGTCGCGTGCAGAGGGGAGACGAACGCATCCTCCTGCAAGAGGATGGCGCCGCGGCTGCGGCCCACCACGCAGCCGGTGACCGGGAGCTTGTAGCGCTGGCCCCGCGTCGTCCCCGCAACCACCGTGAGCCCGAACCGTGAGGCCGCGGGCGCCTGGCGGGGGGCGGCAGCGGCGGGTGCGGCCACGGGCGGAGCTGCCGGCGCGGCCACGGGCGGAGGTGCGGACGCGGCCACGGGCGGAGGTGCGGACGCGGCCACGGGCGGAGGTGCGGACGCGGCCACGGGCGGGGCCGCAGGCGCTGCCACGGGCATGGGCATGGGCGCCGGCCTGGGCATGGGCGCGTCGGGGACGGGGGGAGCCGAGCGATCGACGGGCACCGGAGGGGCCGCACGTGGCCCGGTGCCTGTCCGGGGAGGGGGCGCCTCCGCGATCTTCGGGCGGGCGCCCGAGGGCGGTTGGGGCGCGGCGACGCCAGGGCGAGGCACCGCGACCGGCGCCACCAAGGGCACCGGCGGGCCGGGCCGGGTGGCGGGCGCGGGCTCGACGGGATGGCCCGCCGCCGTGGGGGGAGGCGTCCGAGCGGAGGGCTTCAGCCCCGGGGGCGCGTTGGAGGCCGGCGCCGCACGCGGGGAGGTACCCGAAGGGGCTGTAGGCCGCTGCCCGGCCGCCGGGCGAGCAGGGGCGGCCCGAGGCGCGGGGGCGGGTGCTGGCGCATCGGCCACCGAGGCCCCGCACTGCGCGCACACCGCCGTACCGGGCGGATTGTGGCCGTCACAGTTCGGGCAGACCACGGCGAGTGCGGACAGCAGGAGCTGTGACATGGGCGGGGGCGACTTTAGGGGTGCGTAAAACGTCGGGTCAACGAATGCGACACGGTCCGGCTGGGGGCTGGCAAGGGGTGCAAGTTCAACAAGAGAGAACCTGCGACGTTGCCCCCTCTGATTACGAAAGTTACGATTGCGGCTGTTTCTTCATGATTCGCCTGAACGACATCCTCCAGCGGGTTGCCTCCTATCACCCGGACCCCGATCTGGACATCATCAAGAAGGCGTACGTCTACTCGGCCAAGGTGCACCAGGGCCAGCTCCGCAAATCCGGGGAGCCCTACCTGGTCCACCCGCTCGAGGTCGCCGGCATCCTGGCCGAGCTCAAGCTCGACGAGGCCTCCATTGTCACGGGCTTGCTCCATGACACCATCGAGGACACCCTGGCCACCGCCGAGGAGCTCACCGAGCTGTTCGGCCCCGAGGTGGCCCAGCTCGTCGACGGGGTGACCAAGCTCTCCAAGTTCTCGGCCTCCGCCACCCTCTCCCAGGAGGAGAAGCAGGCCGAGAACTTCCGGAAGATGATCATCGCCATGGCGCAGGACATCCGCGTCATCCTGGTGAAGCTGGCGGACCGCACGCACAACATGCGGACCCTGGACCATATGTCCGAGGAGAAGCAGGCCCGGATCGCCCAGGAGACGCTGGACATCTACGCCCCGCTGGCCAACCGCCTGGGCATCAGCTGGATCAAGATCGAGCTGGAGGACTTGTCCTTCCGCTACGTGAAGCCCCAGGAGTTCTTCAACCTCCAGGAGAAGCTGAACAAGCGCAAGAAGGAGCGCGAGAAGTACATCGATGACACCAGCGCCCTCATCCGCACCAAGCTGGAGGAGCGCGGGCTCAAGGGCGACGTCAGCGGCCGCTTCAAGCACGTCTACAGCATCTACAAGAAGATCAAGCAGCAGGGCATCGAGTTCGATCAGATCCACGACATCATCGCCTTCCGGATCCTCATGCCCACGGTGCCCTCGTGCTACGAGGCGCTGGGGCTGGTGCACCAGCTGTGGAAGCCGGTGCCGGGGCGCTTCAAGGACTTCATCGCGATCCCCAAGCCCAACATGTACCAGTCGCTGCACACCACGGTGATCGGCCCGCTGAGCGAGCGCGTGGAGGTGCAGATCCGCACCCCGGAGATGCACAAGATCGCCGAGGAGGGCATCGCGGCGCACTGGAAGTACAAAGAGGGCAAGGTCCTCATCTCCAAGGACGACGAGAAGTTCGCCTGGCTGCGCCAGCTCATGGAGTGGCAGCAGGACCTGAAGGACCCCAAGGAGTTCCTCGAGACGGTGAAGGTGGACCTCTTCACCGACGAAGTCTTCGTCTTCACCCCGAAGGGGGACGTGAAGAGCCTGCCGCGCGGGGCCACCCCGGTGGACTTCGCCTACTCGGTGCACTCGGACGTGGGCGGGCGGTGCGTGGGCGCCAAGGTGAACGGGAAGATCGTCCCGCTGCGCTACAAGCTGAAGAACGGGGACATGGTGGAGGTGCTCACCAGCCCTCAGGCGCACCCCTCCAAGGACTGGCTCACCTTCGTCAAGACGAGCCGCGCCCAGCAGCGCATCCGCAACTTCATCAAGCAGCAGCAGCGCGACAAGAGCCTGCAGCTGGGGCGCGAGCTGGCCGAGCGCGAGCTCAAGCGCTACCAGTTCAACCTCAACAAGCTGACGAAGAACGGCGAGCTGAAGAAGGTCGCCGAGGAGCTGGGCTACCGCATTGAAGACGATCTGCTGGTGGCCATCGGCTACGGGAAGGTGACGCCGCAGCAGCTCGTCCAGCGCATCGTGCCCCAGGAGAAGCTGGCCGCCGAGGAGCGCCCCGCGCCCAGCAACACCTCCTCCAACGGGGACGGCAACGGCTCCTCCATGCTGCCCGGCCTGTCCCGGGTGACGGACCTGGCCAAGCGGCTGGTGGGGCGCACCAGCCGCAGCGGCGTGCAGATTGGCGGCGTGGATGACGTGCTCGTGCGCTTCGGGCGCTGTTGCAACCCCGTGCCGGGAGACCCCATCGTAGGCTTCATCACCCGGGGGCGCGGCGTCACCGTGCACACGGACAACTGCGAGAAGGCGCTGGCCACGGATCCGGATCGCCGCGTCGACGTGTCCTGGGACGTGCGAGGCGACTTCAAGCGGCCCGTCACCCTGCGCGTGCTCACCGCGGACCGGCCCGGCCTGCTGGCCGACATCTCCAACACCTTCTCCAAGAAGGGCGTCAACATCTCCCAGGCCAACTGCCGCGCCACCGGGGATGACCGCGCGGTGAACACCTTCGAGGTGACGATCTCGGACCTGAAGCAGCTCACCGACTTGATGCGCGCCATTGAACGTCTCAACGGCGTGCACTCCGTCGAGCGCATCTGAGCGCTGCCCGCGCGGGGATTCGTGCTAGAGCCCCCCCTCGGACCGCGGCCGGCGGACGGCCGCTTCAACCCGAGGTGTCCTCATGGCACGCAAAGCCATCCACTCCGACAGCGCCCCCCAGGCCATCGGCCCCTACTCGCAGGCCATTCAGGTGGAGTCCGGGAAGATGACGTTCCTCTCCGGGCAGATCCCCCTCAACCCGAAGACCATGGAGATGGTCCAGGGTGACGCCGCCGCGCAGGCCGAGCAGGTGATGCAGAACCTGAAGGCCGTGCTCACCGCCGGCGGGCTCGACTTCTCGCACGTGGTGCGCTGCACCATCTTCCTCACGGATCTGGCCGACTTCGCCAAGGTGAACGAAGTCTATGGCCGCTACTTCACCGCCGCCCCGCCGGCCCGCGCCACCGTGCAGGTGGCCGCGCTGCCCCGCGGCGCCAAGGTGGAGATCGACGCCATCGCCGTCTCCTGAGCCCCTGGCTCTGAGCTCTGAAAACACAGAGGCCGCCGGACTTGGGAGTCCGACGGCCTCGGAGACTTCAGGGCAGCGGTGAGGACTACTTGGTGTCCTTGGCCACCGTGCCGCCCTGGGCCTTCTTCAGCTCCTCATCGATCACCTTCTTGAAGTTCTCGATGGGCTGCGCACCCACCACGCTGCGGCCGTTGATGAAGAAGGTCGGCGTGCCGTTGGCGCCCACGCGCATGCCCTCGGCGGAGTCCGCGTCCAGCGCCGCCTTGAACTTGTCGGTGTCCAGGGCCTGCTTGAACTTGTTCATGTCCAGCTTGAGCTCCTGGGCGTACTTCTCCAGGTCCGCACGCTCCAGCGCGCGCTGGTTGGCGAAGAGCTTGTCGTGCATCTCCCAGAACTTGCCCTGCTCGCCCGCGGCCATGGCGGCGGTGGCGGCCAGGTGCGCGTGCGAGTGGAAGGGCAGGGGCTGGTGCTTGAAGGCGATCTTGATCTTGCCCTTGTACTCGTCCTCCAGCTGCTTGAGGGTCGGCGTGACGCGGCCGCAGAAGGGGCACTCGAAGTCGGAGAACTCGACGATGGTGACCGGAGCGTTGGCGGGGCCCTTCACCGGCGCCTTGCCGACCTCGATCTTCTGCACCGGGGGCTCGGCCGGAGCTCCGTCCTCGGAGGGAGGCGGCGCGTTGCCCGCCGACTCCATGAGCTTGGCGTAGAGCTCCTCGGGCTTCACGCCGCTGGCCAGCAGCTTGTCCGCCTTGGCCATCTCCTCGTCGATGGCCTGCTTGAAGTTCTCGAAGGGCTGCGCGCCGACGACCTGGCGGCCGTTGATGAAGAAGGTCGGCGTGCCGTTGGCGCCCGCCGCGCTACCGGCTCGGGAGTCCGCGTCGATCTGCGCCTTGAACTTGCCGCTGTCCAGGGCCTGCTTGAAGCGGTTCATGTCCAGGTGCAGCTCCTGGGCGTACTTCTCCAGGTCCGCGCGCTCCAGGGCCTTCTGGTTGGCGAACATCTTGTCGTGCATCTCCCAGAACTTGCCCTGCTCGTGGGCGGCCATGGCGGCCTCGGCGGCCAGGTGCGCGTGCGAGTGGAAGGGCAGGGGCTGGTTGCGCCACACCAGGCGCACGTTCTTGCCGTACGTCTCCTTCACCTTGGCCAGCGTGGGCTCCACGCGGCTGCAGAAGGGGCACTCGAAGTCGGACCACTCGACGATGGTGACCTTGGCGGTCTTCTCACCCTGCACGGGCGCGTCCGCGGGGACCTCCACCTTGCGCGGGCCCGCGGCCTGCTGCGGCTGGGACGGCTGCGGCGGGGCGGCGCGCGTCTGGCCCTTCTCGGTGACGGCGGCGTAGACTTGGCCCGGCTTGGTGCCGCTCCTCACCATCGCCTCGGCCTTGGTGACCTCCTCGTCGATGATGGCCTTGAAGTTCTCAATCGGCTGCGCGCCCGAGAGCAGGCGGCCGTTGATGAAGAAGGCCGGGGTGCCGTTGGCGCCGAGCTGACCGGCCAGCCCCTGATCGCGGTCGATGATCTGCTGGAACTTGGAATTGGTCAGGTCCTTCTTCCAGCGGTCCATGTCGAGGCCCAGATCCTTCGCGTACTTCTCGAAGTCGGCGTCCTCGAGCGCGCGGGCGCCAAAGAGCTTGTCGTACATCTCCCAGAACTTGCCCTGCTCACCGGCGGCCATCGCCGCCATGGCGGCGGGCTTGGCGCGGGGGTGGAAGGAGAGCGGGTTCTGCTTGAAGACCACGCGGAGCTTCTCGCCGTACTGCTCGCGGAGCTTCTCCACGGTGGTGTAGGCGCGGGCGCAGAACGGGCACTGGAAGTCGGAGAACTCGACGACGGTGACGAGCGCGTCATCGCTGCCGCGGCGAGGCGAGTCCTCGAGGGGGACCTTGAACACGGTCGGGTCCGCCGGGCGCGAGGGCTTCGCGGCCGGGCTGGGCGCCGAGGGCGCGTTCGCGGCGACCTGTGCGGTGCCGCTGTCATTGCTCTTGGCGCTCCCAGTGGTGGCCTTGCCACCAAAGAACCCGAGCACCAGGCCCACTACCAGGGCCACGATCACGTTGGCTTTCATATGTCCGTTCTGCTCCTTGCGTCTCAGCGTCTCAGGTCCATCCCCTGCGTGGCGACCCCAGACCGGGTAAGGAAGGCGGGGCTAGATACCAGAGGGAAATCCGGCCACGCAAGCCGAGCCGTCATACCCCGACGGCCTCCCCACCACTCCTAGAGGCCCGGAAACAGGAGGCTTTTCCGGAAAATTCCCCCTCACGTACGCCTCCAGGGGCATGTCAGAGTCGCATCCATGGAAGCGGCCGTTCGCGTGGACACCTCGGGGGCTGCCTGTCCGGTGCCGATTCTGGAGATCGCCAAGGCCATCCGGCGCTTGCCCGAGGGCGCGCTGGTGGAGCTGATCTCCACGGATCGAGGCCTGGAGGCGGACCTGCCCGCCTGGTGCGAAGCCACCGGGCACACCCTCCTCCGCATGGAGCGCCGAGGGGCGAGCTACGTGGGATGGGTGCGCAAGGCAGGTAGGAAACCGGAGGGCCACGGGCCGTAGTGGCACGGGCGGCCGGAGAGTTTCAAAGAATCTGCAGCACGCGCTCTTCCAGCCGCTGGCCGCGGTGGACGCCGAGGATCAGCACTCCCGTCTGGAGCAGGTGGCCTACCGTGCGGCTGATCACCTCCTCGGGCTTGTGGGCCTGGCCGTCGAAGCGGACCAGGAGCACGCCGGGAGACTCCATCTTCGCGGCGGTGACGCCGGGCAATTGGGTGAGCTCCGGGGGGAGGACCTCGCCGCGGGCGATCTGCACCCGGAACTCCGCGCCCTGGCCGGTCAGCTCGGACATGGCTCCGGCCTTGGCCACGGTGCCGCGGTCGAGGATGGCCGCCGCGTCGCACAGCTCCTCCAACTCCTGGAGGTTGTGGCTGGAGACCACCACCGTCTGGCGGCCCTTCATGTCCCGGATGATCTGGCGCACCTGGGCGGCGATGCGCGGATCCAGCCCGGCGGTGGGCTCGTCCAGGAGCACCAGCGGCGGCTGTCCCATCATCGCCTGGGCCATGGCGGTGCGTTTGGCCATGCCGTGAGACAGGGCCTCGGTGCGCGTGCCCCAGGCCTCCGCCAGTCCCACCTTGTCGAGCGCCTCGCGGGCCTCGCGCTCGGGCTGGGCGAGCACCGAGAGCCGCGCCCAGTACGTGAGCAGCTCGCCGACCTCCCAGCCGGGAGGCAGGAGGGCGTCCTGGGGTAGGGCGCCCAGCTTGCCCTTGAGGGCTCCCGGCGTGGTGGGCGTCACGCCCATGACCTTGAGCGCGCCCTCGGAGGGGTGGAGGAAGCCGCACATCATCGAGAAGGCGGTCGTCTTGCCGGCGCCGTTGGGGCCGATGAGGCCGTACACCTGCCCCTGGGGGATGGAGAGGGTGACGGCGTTGACGGCCACCTTGGGGCCGAAGCGCTTGGTGACCTGGAACAGTTCGACGGCGGGATCGCTCACAGGTCCCTCGCGCGCAGGACGGCGTAGGAGCCGCCGAGGAAGACGACGGTGAAGCAGGCATAGGCCAGGGCGCTGAGGCCGAACTCGCTGGGCACCGTGCTCAGCAGGTTCGTGGAGTAGTACGAGGGGGCCAGGTAGCGGATGTAGGTGAGGAAGGACTTGCCCTCGAAGTACCAGCCGGCCAGCTCCATCACCAGGAAGGTGAGGACCATGACGAAGTTGAAGACGAGGCTCAGGCCCGAGGTGCGGAACAGGCTCGAGCACAGCGAGGTGAGCGCCACGTAGGCCAGGGCGAACACGAGCGTGGCCAGCCACACCTTGAGCAGGTTCAGCACCAGGGCGGAGAAGACGAAGTTGGGGTGGGCGAAGCGCGCGTAGATGAAGAGGCCCACATCGATGACGAACACCAGACCCACCAGCAGCGAGGCCTGCACGAGGAACTTGCCCAGCAGCACCGAGGACACACGCGCACGCACCGTGAGGTAGCGGATGGAGCGTGGGCCCACCTCGCCGCTGATCTGATCGAAGCCCATCAGGGCCACGTACACGGGCAGGAACCAGAGGGTGATCTTGAAGATCCACGCCACGTCCTGGGGTAGCTGCTCCAGCGCCGCCATGCCCTCCATGTCCAGGCGGGCGTTGCGCGCCACCAGGGTGGCGATCAGCAGCACCACCAGGGAGAACATGCTGTAGAGCCCGAGCAACACCAGCGTCCGGGCGCTGCGCACGGCCCGAAGGGTCTCGGCGCTCCAGACCACCGCGATTTCTTTGAGTCCGTCCAAGGTGGCGGCACCCTAGTCAAATCTTCAGGGTTGCGGCCAGTTTCCACTACTCCGAGAGCAGCCGAGGAGGCGGGCATGGACAGGCCCTGCCAGAGATCTAGGATCAGGCCCTCTCCATGCCGGACTCTCGCCACGTTCTCGCCGCGCTGATTCTGCCTCTCGCCCTGGTGCTCGGGGCGATGGGGACCGCCACGGGTGCTCCCGAGGCCCCTGCTGCCTCCGAGGCGGCTGTACCGGATGCCGGGACTCCCGTTGCCACGGTGGAGGTGCCGGATGCGGGCGTGGCGGAGGCGGGGCTGGTGCCGCCCATGCCGGTGCCTTCGCGCAAGGACGCGCCTCCGCTCACGCGCGTGCGCACGCTGTCTCGTAAGGAGGATCTGCTCTCGCGTGCGAAGCTGCGCAAGGACGGGCGGCTGGTGGTGCCGGGGCCCGAGGGCGAGGCGACGCTCACGATTGATCCGACGCTGCAGGAGCAGCTCACCCGCATCATGCAGGACTACCAGGTTCCGTATGGGGCGGCGGTGGTGATCGAGCCCTCCACGGGCCGGGTGCTGGCGCTGGCGGAGCACTCGCAGGCGCAGCCGGATCTGCGCGGGCTCACGACGCGAGCGGTGTTCCCCGCGGCGAGCATCTTCAAGATCGTCACCGGCAGCGCGCTGCTGGAGGCGGGGGTGTCTCCCGACGAGGAGGCCTGCTTCCACGGCGGCAAGCGGCGGATCGACGAGCGGCTGCTCGAGGACAGCACGCGCGACGGGGCGTGCTACTCGCTGGCCGCGGCGTTGGGCAAGAGCGCCAACGTGATCTTCGCGAAGATGACCAAGAAGTACCTCGCGGCGGATGCGCTGCGGCGCATGGCGGCGCGCATGCGGTTCAACCGGCCCATCTCGTTCCCGATCCCCACGGATGTGTCGCTGGCCTCGATTCCGGACGATGAGTTCGGGCTGGCCGAGGCGGGGGCGGGCTTTGGGGACGTGTACCTGTCTCCGCTGCACGGCGCGGCGCTGGCGGCGGCCTCGGCCACGGGCGTGTGGAGGGATCCTGTCCTCTTCGAGCCCACGCCGGGTGCGCCTCCTCCTTCTGGCGAGCAGGTGCTGCCTCCCGAGGTGCAGCGTGCGCTCGCGGACATGATGGAGCAGACGGTGAAGAACGGCACCGCGCGGCGCATCTTCCGCGAGCGGGCCTTCCGGGTGCCGGGCGCGGTGGGGAAGACGGGCACGCTGGCGGACAAGAGCCCGTTCCATGACTACTCGTGGTTCGTGGGTTTCGCGCCCAAGGATCACCCGCGCGTGGCCGTAGCGGCGATCGTCGTCAATGATCCGCTGTGGCGCATTCGGGGCACCTGGCTCGGGCGCGAGGCCATGCGTCTGGCGCTGGAGCGGCTCCCGGCACCGCCGCAGGCCGTGGCTGCGAAGACGGCTCCACCTGCCGCGGAGCCTGCGGTGGCGGAGAAGGCGGCTCCGGCGTCCGCGGCGCCCACCGTGGCGGAGAAGGCGGCCCCGGCCTCGTCCGAGCCGGTCGTGGCGGGCAAGTCGGTCCCGACCTCCGCCGAATCCTCCGTTGCTGAGAAGGCCGCCACGCTGTCGGTTCAGACCGTGGCGGGGAAGGCGGCTCCGGCGGTGGTGGAGCCCGCCGTGGCGGGGAAGTCGACTCCCTCGATCGTCGAGCCGGCCGTGGCGGGAAAGGCGACGACACCCGCCGTTCAGCCCGCAGTCACCCTGCCAGCCCCCTCGAAGCCCGAGGGCCAGGAGGAGGACGACGAGTCGGAGGAGGGCACAGTGGAGATGACGGCGCCCGCGGGCCTCGCCAAACCCCCTCAGCCCTGAGTCCGAGTACGGCCTGGGCCTCGTCGCCTACCAGAATCCCACGGCCAACCGAGGGGCCACCTCCCACTCGGACATGAAGCACCTGGCTCAGGCGCGGTTGAGCTTCACGAAGCCGCTGTCCAGGAAGCCCTGGAAGTACTTCAGCGCGTCCAGCTCGTGCAGCGGCGAGACGCGGACGATCGCCGCCACGTCCCGCTTGCCGTCGATGCGCGACAGCAGGTAGCGCTCCGGCGCGCTGAGCTGCATCGTCTTGAGCCGCGCCTGCGGCACCTGCAGCGTGGGCACCGTCGACGGCTCCATCAGCATCTGCCGCAGCGCCTCATGCAGCCCCACCTCCGCCTGCCGGAGCAGCTCCGCCGTGTCCGCCGAGGGCGCCATCTCATGCGCCTGGCGCGCCAGCACCTCCGCGTCCCGGAAGTTCTGGGCCTCCAGGAACATGCGCACCGCCTGGAGCACCTCCTCCACCGAGGACTCCGAGCCGAGGATCTGCGGCTGGCTCTTCGGCTCCGGGGGCACCACCGGCGCAGGGGCGGCCTCCTCGCGCACCTTCACCGCGTCCCGCCGGTACAGCGCATACAGCCGCTGGTACAGGTAGAAGTCCGAGGCGTGCAGCGCCAGCGCCATCTCGTCGATCGTCAGCCCGTCCTTGATCAGCTGCACTAGGCGCTCGTCCATGCTGCCGGGCTGGCGCGGCTCGGCCAGCCTCCGCTCGTCCACCGTCAGCCGCGCACCCCCCGAGGGGAACGCCGCCCGGATGGCCTGCCACGCCGTCTCCCGGAACTCGCCCTCCCGGTAGATGTCCTGAAGATCAATCCGCACGTCCAGGCCCTCGCTGGGGCCGGACGCCCCCAGGGGCTCGAACTCGAACTCCCCCTCGGGCCACTCGAAGGCGTCCAGCAACATCTCCCGGAACTTCAGGCTCAGCGTGTTCTGGACCGTCGCCTCCGGCACCATCCCCTTCATCACGAGGATCTTCCCCAGCAGCAGGTCCGTCTCCCGCTGGGCCTCGAACGCCCGGCCGAGCTGATCCTCGGTCAGGTGCCCCATGTTGATGAGGAACTGGCCCAGGTACTCTCGCGGCTGGTTGGAGCTGGCGCTGATCACCGAGCCTTCGCTCAGTGTGAGTTCTTTGAACACGCCGCCGCGCTGAAGCCGCAGCTTGCCGGAAACCCGACGGTTCCCCAGGTAGTTGACGACGTCCCGGAGGGGCATCGTCCCAAAGTCTCCTGACAGGCCCTGCATTGCTGAGCATCCTGCATCGCCATGAAGGTGGATATCTACTCGAAACCCTCTTGCTCGCTCTGTGACGAGGCGATCACCGTCGTGGAGCGCGTCCGTGCTCGCATCCCCTTCGAGCTCAGGATCATCAGCATTCTGGAGGATCCGGCGGGCATGATGGCGTGGCGCTACGACATCCCCGTAGTCCTGATTGACGGTGAGGTGGCCTTCAAACACCGGGTGGACGAGGCCGCCTTCGAGGCGCGGCTGCTCCAGGCCCAGGGTGGCACAGCGGTTGCTCAGATCCACACCCGAGATGAGTAACGAGGTGCCCTTCTCCTGGAAGTTCAAGAGGATGGCAAGGCCAAGTCGGGGAGCAGGGCTGTAAATCTGGGTGGGATGGCGAGGGGCGCGGTGGGTAAGAAAGTTCTGGGTGAGGGTAGGAGGTTGGAGTGGCGGCGCTAAAGCGCAAGCACGGCGCGAGGGCTGGGGGACAGCCAACCGTGCTCCTCGTGGAGCCCCGGGCGGAGGATCTCGAGTCCACGCGGGCCCTGCTGGTGGAGGCGGGCTTCCGGGTGGTGCCGCTCACGCGGTTCGATGCGGCGGCGCCGCTGTTCGAGGTGATCCGGCCGGATGCCGTGGTGCTGGCCGCGCAGGCGCCGGACTTCGCGGCGGTGGCGACGGTGCGCCGGCTGCGGCAGGTGGGCGGCAGCACGGTGCCGCTGTTCTACCTGGTGGATCCGGCGGATCCCGAGGCCTGGCGCTACTGCGTGGAGAAGGGGCAGTGCGTGGACATCGTCCCGCGCACGGGCGTGGGGGCGGTGCTGGCGCTCAAGCTGCACGCGCAGATCCGGCTCAGGGACGCGGTGCTGCGCGCCGCCGAGGGCGCGGACGCGGGCACCGGGCTGGTGCTGCATGATCCGCTCACCGGGCTCTACAACCGCGCGTTCCTGCTGGCGCAGATCGGCCTCGAGGCGCGGCGCGCCGAGCGCTACGGCGGAGTCTTCTGCGTGGCGGCGTGCTCGCCCCAGCGGCTGCGGACGTTCCGCAAGCAGCACGGGAAGGCGCTGGCGGAGCGGCTGCTCGTGTACACCGCGGTGGTGCTGGGGCAGACGGTGCGCGAGTCGGACGTGGTGGCGCGGGTGTCCGAGGACGAGTTCGCGCTGCTGCTGCCAGGCACGGCGGCCGAGGCGCTGCCGGGAGTGTTGCGGCGCATCGCCGCACGGTTCGAGTTGGCGCGGTTCCAGGTGGAGGGCAAGGCATTGCGAGCGTCGTTGAGCCTGGGGGCGGTGAGCTTCCCGGACATGGTGGGGGCCCCCATGCAGTTGCTGAGTGGGGCGATTCAACAGATGCGCCGGGCGCAGGGTGCGTCCGTGGGCGGCGGGCAGGGGCCGGCTGTCGGGGCGAGAGATGAGGCGAGTGGACCGGAGCTGGCGGTCACACTTTCTTCGTAAGGGCGAGGGGAGACGAGGGGATGGATCGGATCGCGGTGCTGGTGGTGGACGACGAGGAGTCGGTGCGGACGTTCCTGGCCGAGCTGCTCGGGAACGCGGGGTACCAGGTGCGGTGCGCCTCGAGTGGGGCGCAGGCCCTGGAGATGCTGGAGGGGGGCTCGTTCGACGCGGTGCTGTTGGATGTGGTGATGCCGGAGATGAGCGGCCTGGAGGTGTTGCGGCACTACCGGAGCGCGGGGGGCACGGCGCCCGTGATCGTCCTGTCGGCCCTGGCGGGCGCGGATGACGCGGTGCGGGCCTTGAAGATGGGGGCCAGCGACTACCTCTCCAAGCCGTTCAGCAATGACGAGCTGGAGGATGTGCTGGGCCGCGCGCTGGGGACGCGGGCTCCGGCTCGGCAGGCCGTGGCGCCGGGGCCGGCCCGGTCGGCGGGGCCCTCGGTGCTGGAGAGCCTCAACGAGGCGCGGGTGCTGATCTCCTCCTCTCCGGCGATGCGCCGGGCGCGTGCGCTGGTGGAGCGGATCGCCGACACGGACGTGCCGGTGCTGCTGCTGGGCGAGTCCGGGACGGGCAAGGAGGTGATTGCCCGGGAGATCCACGCGCGCAGCCAGCGCCGGAGCCGGCCGTTCATCAAGGTGAACTGCGCGGCGCTGCCGGGCGAGCTGCTGGAGAGCGAGCTGTTCGGCCACGAGCGGGGTGCCTTCACCGGCGCGACGGCGGAGAAGCCGGGCAAGTTCGAGCTGGCGGACCAGGGCACCATCTTCCTGGACGAGATCGGCGAGATGGCGATCCGGCTGCAGGCCAAGCTGCTCCAGGTGCTGCAGGACGAGGAGTTCTTCCGGGTGGGTGGCAAGAAGAGCGTCCGGGTGGACAGCCGCGTGGTGGTGGCCACCAACCGCGATCTGGAGAAGGAGATCGCGCTGGGCAACTTCCGCGAGGACCTCTACTACCGCCTCAACGTGGTGGCCATCCGCCTGCCGCCGCTGCGCGAGCGCATGGAGGACGTGGTGCCGCTGACGGACCACTTCCTCAAGAAGTACGGGCGCCACTACATCAACGGCGTGTCGGAGCTGCCCGCGGAGGTGCTCAAGGCCTTCACCACGTACGACTGGCCGGGCAACGTGCGCGAGCTGGAGAACATGGTGCGCCGGCTGTGCGTGCTGAAGGATCCGACGCTCGTGCTGGACGAGCTCCGGGACGGTGGCCGTACTCCCGCCAGCGCTCCGTCGCTGCCCACCTCGTACGCGGGGGACGATGGTCTGCCGCCTCCAGCGCGGGCTCCGGAGCCGGAGCCGGTGCGTCCGCCGCCCAGCTCCTCCGTGCAGGTGCTGGAGATGCCGCCTCGGGGTGGGGCTCCTGTGCCTCCGCCGACCGTGAGCGAGCTGCCCGCCAACCAGGTGGCGCCGCGGTACAACAACCCGTTCGACATTCCTCAGCCTCCGCCTCCGCCTCCGAGCATGCCGGTGGGGGAGATGTCGCTGAAGGACATCGGCAAGCGGGCGGCGATGCTGGCCGAGCGCGAGGCCATCCTCGCCATGCTCCAGCGCACCGCGTGGAACAAGCGCAAGGCCGCGGGCAAGCTGCGCATCAGCTACAAGGCGCTGCTCTACAAGATCAAGGAGTGCGGGATCGTCGACCCGCGAGCCAGCGCCGAGTTCTGAACGGATGGAGCCGAGGGGCGTCTCTCCGCCCCTCGGGCAGCCGGGACCTGGCAGGGTTTCTCGATATCCACATTTTCAGGCCGTGATGTGACGAGTTATTAGCGGGACTTCCTGCTCGGAGCGGAGGACGGGGGGGAGCGTCTTTTCAGGCCGCTTCCCGCCTGTCAGGCTTGCCGGATGGCCGTGATGCGCGCGGCCATGGGCTCGAGAGGGAAGCGATGTCTCAGTCTCACAAGCTGCTCGCTGCTTTCAACGAGGGTGTGAACCGCTCGACTGCCGGGGATCACCAGGCCGCCATCCACGCCTTCGACAAGGTGCTCGATGAGGACCCCAAGCACAGCCCAGCGCTGAGCGCCAAGGGCTTCTCGCTGGCGAGGCTGGGCCGGCCCTCGGAGGCGCTGCATTGCTTCGAGCGCGCCATCGAGCTGGAGCCGTCCATCGCGGACAACTACCGCCACGCCGCGCTGTGCCAGCTCGAGCTGGACGAGCCCGAGGAGGCCTCCACCTTGCTGGAGCGCGCCTTCCAGCTCAACCCCGAGCCTCCCTACCGCGAGGCCGCGGCCACCGAGATCTTCACCCTGGGCGAGTCGCTGCTGTCCCGAGGCTCCCGGCGTGTGGACAAGGCGCGCTACCGTCACGCCCGCCACGCGTTCGAGCTCGCGCTCGAGTATCACCCGGCCTACGTGGACGCGGCGCGAGCCCTGGCGGACGTCTGGACCCATCTGGGAGATGCCGAGCGAAGCAGCCACTACACGCACCTGGCCGCGCGCCTGCGGCCGGCGGGCTGAGCCGCCCGATTCGAGGCGAGGAGCCTCAATCCGCGACGCGGTAGCTGCCCAGCACCCGGAACGAGCCGCACAGGAGCGAGGCCGCATCGAGCGCCTCGCCGACTCGCGGCTCATCGCTCGAGCCTTCCAGATCCAAGCAGAAGATGTAGTCCCAGGGACGCCGCAGCGGACGCGGCTCCACGCGGATCACGTTCAGGCCCCGCGTGGCGAACACACCCAGCAGGGCGTGGAGCGCGCCCGGCGTGTTCTCCAGGGTGAAGCTCACCGACGTCTTGCTCCGGGAGCCCGACAGCTTCGGCACCGCGCCCAGCGAGATGAACCGGGTGTAGTTGTTCAGGCCATCCTGGATGCCTTCCTGCACCACCGTCAGGCCATAGAGCTCCGCCGCGGTCCGGCTCGCGATGGCGCCGGTGTTCGGTGGCTTCTGCTCCGAGACCTTCTTGGCGCTGCCCGCGGTGTCCACGTCCGCCACGGGAGTGATGCCGTGCTGGCGCAGGAAGCCCGCGCACTGGGCCAGCGCCTGGGGATGGGAGTGGACGCGGCGGATGTCCGCCAGTCCCAGCCCGGCCGGAGCCAGCAGACAGTGCTGGATGCGCAGCGACAGCTCGCCCGTCAACGGCACCGAGAACTCCAGCAGCAGATCCACGTTGTCCAGGACCGACCCGGCCAGCGAGTTCTCCACCGGCACCACGCCTCCATCCACCCGGCCCGAGATCACCGCCTCGAAGACGGCGCGGAAGCTGGGGCAGGGCACGGCCTCCACACCTGGACCGAAGAAGGCTCGGGTGGCCTCCTCGCTGTAGGCGCCCCGCTCGCCCTGGAAGGCAATTCGTGGACTAGCCATGCTCGCTCCCCGCTCGCGGATAGGTCCCCAGCACTCGCATCGCCGAGGTGAGCGGCTCGAGATCCTGGAGCGCCGCCACCATCGACGCCGAGGCCGCGTGCCCCTCCAGGTCCAGGTAGAAGCGGTATTCCCACGGCTGGCCGGGGATGGGGCGGGACTCCAGCTTGGCCACGTTCACCCCTCGCTGCGCCAGCGCCGTGAGCACCTGCCCGAGCGTTCCCGGCCGGTGCTCCAGCACGATCGTGAGGGTCGTCTTGCACGGCACATCCGGCGGAACGGGCGTGGCCTCGCGGGCCAGCTCCACGAAGCGCGTGTAGTCCCCCGAGGCCTGCTGGATGTCTCGCACCAGCACCTGCAACCCGAAGCGCTGGGCCGCGGTCTCACTGGCGATGGCCGCCACCGTGGGATCATGGCGCTCGCGCACCTTGAGGGCCGCGCCGCTGGTGTCGGACTCGGGGAGGGGACGGATCCAGGGCACCTTGCGCAGGAAGGCCTCGCACTGCGCCAGCGCCTGCGGATGGGACAGCACCGTGCGGAGGTCCTCCAGCCGCGCGCCTGGCAGGCCCAGCAGCCGGTGGTCCACCTGGCTGAGCAGCTCCCCGATGATGGTCACCCCGCCGTCGGCGAGCAGATCATACGTCTCGCTCACGCTCCCCGCGGAGGTGTTCTCGATGGGCAGCAGCGCCAGATCCAGCTCGCCCCGGCGCAGGGAGTCCAGCACCTCGCGAGCGGTCTCGAAGCCGTTGAGGAGGACACCCCCGGGACGGCCCGTGTAGCGCTGGCGAGCGGCGATGTGGCTGTAGGAACCCTCGATACCCGGGTAGCCCACCCGCAGGGGAGTGGTATCCAGCCGCTGGATGAGCGACTGCTGCCGCGCGACGGACATGTCCATGATGAGCCGGTAGATGCGCTCGATCTCGTGGGGATCCAGGCCGTGGGAGGTCGCCGCCTCGCGGACCTTGCGCAGGACGAGATCCTCCCGCGTGGGATCCCTCAAGGGAGAGGCCGCGGCCAGCTTGGTGCGGGCGATGTCATCCGCGAGATCCATTCGCCGCCGAAGAGCGTCCAGGATCTCCGCATCGATGCGCTCGATGCCGATTCGAAGGGTCTCCAGGTCCGGAAGTTCCGCCATGGAGGAGTTACTATACGGTCGCGGAATCCGGTGCGAGCACTAGAGAGGCCCCCCCCGGAGAAATGAGGTCCAGTGCCTGACGGCTCGCGGGGCACGTAAGGATTTCTTCAGTTCTAGAGGCTTCAATCACCCTCGAGCTGCTTTCCTCCTGACCCAGCCGGAGCTTCGCGATGACCCTGAAACCCCTTTCATTCCTTGCCCTCGCGGTGGTGCTGTGCGCCATTCCCGCCGCGGCCCAGTCCCAGGACGGCGAGGGTGCCGTGGATTGGGGCGGAGCGTCGGCCAGGCCACCGCCGCCCATGCCTCCGCCGCCTCCCGGACCGCACATGATGGGGCCGCCCATGTTCGCCCATGGCATCCCTCCGCAAGTCGTCGACAAGCTCGGGCTGTCGAAGGATGTCGTGCAGCGCATCCAGGAGCTCACCTTCGAGGCGGACGGTCAGCTCATCACCCTGGAGGCCGACCTCAAGCGAGCCCATCTGGAGCTGGACAAGCTGCTGCACTCGTCCAACCCGAACGAGAACGCCGTGATGCAGCAGGTCGAGGCGGTCGGGCGCGCGGAGACAGCGGTCCACAAGAACCGCGTGGGGCTGATGCTGCAGATCCAGCGGATCCTGGGGCCGGACGCCTGGCAGAAGCTCCAGGCCGAGATGGGTGACATGCGGCGCGAGTTCCATAGGCCGCCGCCCCGCCCCGGTCCCCAGGAGGACGGCGCTCGGCCTCCCGAGCCGCGCAAGTAGCCGCCGCTCAGGCGGTGGTCCTCACCTCGGGGACGGCTTCGGTGCGGGGAGCCTCATCGATCGTCCGGATGGGGCCCTTGAACCAGTGCCGGGCCGAGGCGTACCACCAGATCGTGATCGCCAGCAGCACCCCGCCCGCGAGGATCGGCGCGTAGTTCACGTCGTACCAGGTGAAGGCGGGGTTGCCCGGTACCGCTGACGGCAGGAAGGGCAGGCAGAAGTAGACCGAGACGAGGACGATCTCCACCACCGCGACCATGCACATCCACTTGTAGTGCCGGCCGAGCGTCCACGGACCGGGCCGGAAGCTCTCACCGGCCCTCAGCCGCAGGTAGATGGGGATGAGGAAGGCCAGGTACAGCCCGATCACCGCGATGGACACCACCGCGTAGAACGCGACGGGGATGCCCGCGGGGCTCTTGTAGAGCGCCGGCAGGGTGATCAGCACGGAGATGATCGACGAGGCAATCACCGCGTTCACCGGCACCCCGGTCTTGGGGTGGACCTGGTTCCAGAGCCTGCTGCCGGGCACGGCGCCGTCGCGGCTGAAGGCGAACATCATCCGGGAGGTGCTCGTCATGCAGGCGATCGCGCAGAAGACCTGGCCGACCGTGGAGATCAGCATCACGGCCTTGAACATGGCGGCCGGGAGCGCGGAGGCGAAGATGGCGGTGACCTGCCCGGCCCCGTACCCGTTCGCCGGATCGTTGATGAACTTCGTGTCCTTGGCGACGAACAGGAAGGCCAGGAGCAGGATCCACCCGCCGATCGCCGAGTAGAAGATCGACTGCCAGATGCCGCGCGCCGCCGTGGTCGCCGCGCCATGCGTCTCCTCGGACAGGTGCGCCGAGGCGTCGAAGCCGGTGATGGTGTACTGGGTGAGCAGGAAGCCCAGCGGCAGCACGTACCACCAATACATGCCGTCGGAGAAACCGGAGTTGTTGATCCGCTCGGTGAAGACGAACGAGGGCGACTGGTACTCCTTCGCGGTGAGCAGGAGGATCGCCACCACCGCCGCCGAGCCGAACACGTGCCAGTAGGCGGAGATGTTGTTGAGCACCGCCAGCAGGTGCGAGCTGAAGATGTTGAGCAGCGCCACCACGACCATCAGCACCAGGAACAGCGCGAACGCCTGGAGCAGCGCATCCCCGCCGAGCGTGGTGGTCCACGTGGTGGAGAACAGGCCGAGGGTGACGTTCATGAAGGTGGCGCAGGCGTAGACCACCGAGGCGGTGACCGCGATGAGCCCGATCAGGTTGAGCCAGCCGGTGTAGAAGCCGGCGCGCGGGCCGCCGAGCTTGGCCGCCCACCAGTAGATCCCGCCCGCGGTGGGGAAGGCCGAGACCAGCTCGGACATGCAGAGTCCGATGATCAGAATGAACACGGAGATGAGTGGCCAGCCCCAGGTGATCGCGATCGGGCCGCCGTTGTTCCACGCCTGGGCGAACGTGGTGAAGCAGCCGGACAGGATCGAGATGATCGAGAAGGAGATCGCGAAGTTCGAGAACCCGGACCAGGTCCGCTTGAGCTCCTGTTTGTAGCCGAGCTCGGCGAGCCTCTTCTCGTCCTCGTTGAGCGGAGTGTTGTTGATGTCGGCCACAGGTCCCCCGTTTGCGCGTAGCGGCTCTTTATAGCTCACCTCGGCAGAGCCGTCTTCCCGAGCTTGAGGATGAGCTTGAAGTGTTCAGCGCTGACCGGCACCACGCTGATCCGGCTGCGGGTGAGGAGCTGAATGTCCTTCAGCGCGGCGGTCTTCTTGAAGGTGGCCAGCTCCACGGGCTCCTTGAAGGCGACCACGGGGGCGATCTCGACCGAGGCCCAGTCCTCACCGGGCGCCGTGGGGTCCTCGCCCGCCGCGGTGAGGACCTTGGCCACGCCCACCACGGCCTTGCCCACGTTCGAGTGGTAGTAGAGGCACAGGTCCCCCGGCTTCATGGCCCGGAGGTTGTTGCGCGCCTCGAAGTTGCGCACGCCCGTCCAGTCGGTCTTCCGATCCTTCTCGAGCTGGGCGTACGCGTAGACGGAGGGCTCACTCTTGATCAGCCAGTACTGGGTCTTCGCCATGGCGGCGCACTCTACCCGTACGGTAGGGAGACGCGAGCGCTCCGTTGCCCTTCATGCGGCTCAGGTGACGTGGGTCTTGAGGAAGACGCGCAGCGCCTCCGCCACGCTCCAGGCCTGCGCGATGCACCCGCGCGGCCGGTAGGGCTCCGTCGCGTCGAAGATCTCGCTGATCTGCCCCACGCCCGCGTGCTCCAGGTGCTCCTGCAAGCCCGTGAGCAGCGCGCGCGCCGCCTTGATGTCCGGGTTCACCTTCAGCGTCGCGTCGATGTAGTGCCCGATCAGCCAGCCCCACACCGTGCCCTGGTGGTAGGCCGCGTCCCGCGCCCGCAGGTCCCCGTCGTAGTTGGCCTTGTAGTCCGGGTGCCCCGGCGCCAGGCTCCGCAGCCCGACTGGCGTCAGGAGCTCCCTGCGCACCACCTCCACCACCGCCTCCCACCGCTCGCGCCGCAGCACCGGGTGCCGCAGTGAGATCGAGAAGATCTGGTTGGGCCGGATGGCCGGATCGTCCTTCCCGTTCTCTCCATCCACCACGTCGAGCAGGCAACTGGCGGCCGGGTTCCAGAAGCGCTTGTTGAAGCTGCCGTAGACCCGCTCGGCCGCGCCCATGTAGGGCGCTGGATCCTTGCCGAGCCGCTCGGCCCAGGTGGCCATCAGCCGCAGCGCGTTGAACCAGAGCGCGTTGATCTCCACCGCCTTGCCGCGCCGGGGCGTCACCACCCAGCCGTCCACCTTGGCATCCATCCAGGTGAGCTGGTAGCCCTCCTCGCCCTGCCGCAGCAGCCCGTCCGCCGGATCCACGCCGATGTGGAAGCGCGTGCCCCGCATGTGGTGCTCCACGATGCTGGCCAGCGTGGGGAACATGTCCTTCAGGATCTCCGTGTCCCGAGTGAGCTCCACGTAGCGGTCCACCGAGTGGAAGAACCACAGCGTCGCGTCCGCCGTGTGGTACACGCCCTCGTTCTCGCCGTCCGGGAAGTAGTTGGGGATGAGCCCATCCTTCACGTATTGCTGGAAGGTGCGCAGGATGGCCTCCGCCTCCCGGGTGCGCCCCGTGCACAGGGTGAGCCCCTCGAGCGAGATCATCGTGTCCCGGCCCCAGTCCGTGAACCAGTGGTAGCCGGCGATCACGCTGCGCGCGTCCTGGCCCATCGAGCGCGCCCAGGCGCTGTCCATGGGGCGCATCGGGTCGATGATGAACTGATCCGCCGCGAGCACCATCCGTGCGGGCACTCCACCGCGGGCCTCCGACGGAGCCCGGGCCAGCAGCTTCCGCTCGCGCTCCTGCTCCAGCTCGAAGGTGTGCCAGGGATCCCGGTCCAGCACGCACCAGTCCTCCGTCGTGACGCCCAGCGCCAGGGGCGCTCCGGGCCCCACCTTGCACTCGAAGTAGCCCGGGCTGTGCTGGACCTCCGTGTAGTCGTATCCGCGCGCCCGCTCCGTCCGGTAGAGCAGGGGCTGCGAGCTCTGCGGCAGGCCCACGAAGGGCATGGGGCAGCTGGCATGGAGGCGCAGCCGCATGGGCGGCGCGTCCGGCGTGGCTTGTAGCTCCACGCGCTGGCCCTGGAGGTGGACCATGGGCTCGTGCGTGTTGCTGGGGATGGGCGCATCATGCGGCCGCGCCACGGGGAAGGGCCGCAGGCTCAGGTGGATCTCCGGCCCGGACAGGTGCTCCCACGCCACGAAGAGGGTGTTCTCCCCGTGCACCAGCATCAGCTTGCGGCGCAGCCGCGAGGGGCCGAGCTGGTACTCCCAGACCGGGATCAACCCCTCCAGGTGGAAGCTGCGCAGCAGGGGCACTCCCTCCTGGAGGATGTGGCCGTCCGCGTGCTCCTCGCTGCCGAGCGGATACACCTGGCCGTTCACCTGGGCCTGCTCCACCAGGCGGGCGAGCAGCACGGTGCGGCCACGCTCGGGCAGGGTGGGGACGAACAGGCCGTGGTAGCGGCGGGTGTTGCAGCCCGGCACGGTGCCCGAGGCGTAGCCTCCTCGCCCGTTGGTCACCAGCCACTCCTGGCTGATGACGTCCGAGAACGCCGGTCCGCTCGTCCAATCGAACCCCAGGCGGGGCAGGGCAGGGGCTGGATTGTTCACAGGGGTCACGCTGGGTTCTCCTCGGCGCTCGCGAGCACGAGCGCTGTCTGTCCTGGAACGCGCAGCCTTCCCTCGCCGGGGAGTGGGGGTGCGCCCATGCCGCCGAAGCGGACCTGCTCTGAAGACAGAAGGGGCCTCCAGATCTTTCCCGGCTCCGGCGCCAGGAGCGGCTCCGGGCACGGCTCCAGGTCCAACCCCGTGCCCAGGTTGAGCAGGAGCAGGCGGTCGCCCTCCTGCCCGTTGCCGAAGTAGCGCAGCACCAGGGCGTGCTGGGACAACACCGCTCCCGCGAGGCGGCTTGGGTCCTGCGCCGCGAACACCGGATCCTCCCGGCGCAGCCGCAGCAGCTCCCGGTGCAGCGCCAGCGCCTCCGCGTTCCGCGTGCGCTCGGACCAGTCCAGCTTGGAGGCTCGGAAGGCCTCCTCTCCGATGGGCATCTCGTGGCCCTCTACCTCCAGGGCCTGGCGGGCGCTGGGGAACTGGGAGAGGAACTCATAGCGCCCCTTGTGGACGAGCTGCTGCAGCTCCGGCTTGTGATCCACGAAGTAGAGGAAGGGCGACGAGGCGAAGAACTCCTGTCCCATGAAGAGCATGGGCGTCTGCGGCAGCAGCAGCAGCAGCGTCGTCAGCGCGCGGGCCCGCGCGTACCCCGCCACGACGTGGAGCCGTTGACCGCGCAGCGTGTTGGCGAGCTGATCGTGGTTCTGCAGGTAGAAGATGATCTGCTCGGGGGGCGTGCGCAGCAGCGGTGAGCCCCGGCGCTTCTTCTGCCAGGTGTAGTACTGCCCCTGGTACAGCGAGTTGCGCAGCGCGCAGGACAGCAGCTCCTGGGCCGTGCCGCAGTAGTCCTTGAGGTACGCCTCGGAGCGCCCCACGGAGGCCACTCGCGCCGAGTGGTGGAAGTCGTCCACCCAGATGGCATCCGCGCCATAGCCACCGCGCTCCTTGGGGGCTACCACCCGCACGTCCTGGGGCTCGCTCTCGCCGATGAGGAGGATGCTCCGGGAGCCCACGGTGGCGCGCGTCTTCTCGACGAGCTCCCGGATGATGTGCGTGGGCGACGCGTCGTAGAGGCTCTGGGTCGCGTCCAGGCGCAGCCCGTCGAAGTGGTACTCGGAGATCCAGAGGCAGGCGTTCTGGACGAAGAAGTCCCGAGAGGGGCCTGCCGCCTCCCCGTCATCGAAGTTGGTGGGATCGCCCCACTCGTTGGGATACTTCGCGTTGAAGTACCCCTGGGAGTACTGGGACAGGTAGTTCCCGTCCGGGCCGAGGTGGTTGTAGACGACGTCCAGGATGATGCCGAGCCCCAGCCGGTGGGCCTCATCCACCAGCCGCCGCAGCTCATCCGGCTCGCCATACACGGCGCAGGGTGCGAAGAGCGCCACCCCGTCGTAGCCCCAGTTGTAGCGGCCCGGGAAGGTGTGAAGCGGCATCAGCTCCACAACCGTGACGCCCAGCTCCTGGAGCAGGGGCAGCTTCGCCGCCGCGGCCGCATAGGTTCCTTCCGGAGTGAAGGTGCCGACGTGCAGCTCGTAGACGACCTGGCCCTTCATGGAGGAGAGGCCTCGCCACGCCGAGTCGGTCCAGGCGAAGCGGTTTGGATCCACGACTCGGGAGGGGCCATGCGGGCCCTCGGGCTGGAAGCGCGAGCAGGGATCCGGGTACGTGTCCCCGCCATCCAGTTGATACTTATAGAGGGCGCCTGCTGGGACCGGGTGGGTTCCCTCGAAGTAGCCGTCGGCGGCCTGCTCGAGCGGCAGGCAGCGCAGCCCGCTGGCATGGTGCAGGCAGACCTCCACGTGCTTGCGCCGGGGAGCCCAGACGCGAAAGCGGGTACGCCCATCGCCCAGGAACTGAGCGCCGAGGGTGGGTTGGGACGAGGTGGTGGAGCTCAATGGCCCTCCGGCAGGCACGCTTCGCCGAAGGGAAGTTGGTGGCGAACGCACTTACCGTGAAGCGCGCAGACGGGAACTCCAGGCGCTCGCCTGGTTGCCCCCACTTCCGCAAAGCGCTGTCGTGCTCCGGGGGAGTTCCTCGGTCATCCGGATCAAGGAACTCCGCGCCGGTAAAAATTCGGGTGAGGCTCGTGCGGCTCAGGCCTCCTTGGCCAGGCCCTCGGCCGGCGCCCCCAGCTTGCCCTGCAGCACCGCGCTGCCGGCATAGAGGCTCACGCCCACCAGCCCCAGCACCGCCGCCTCCGACAGAGGGCCGAGCACCGTGCCCAGCACCGCCATCGCCGCTCCGCCCGTCATGAACGCCGCCACCATCGCCGCCGCCGCCTTCCTCATCGAACACCCTCTCCATCTACAGGCCGATTGGCCGTTGAACCTGCCTTCTCTCCTTTCAATCCACGTGCCGTGCTCGATCGTGGGAGATGGGAATGCCCGCGGGTACGAGAGGGAAAATCTTTCCCATCCTGGGGACTGATCCCTGGAACGTGACAGGAAGATCGCCCGTCGCGCTCCCGAAAATTTTCCCGAACCCCGAGGCATCTCCGCCCAGGGCACCGCGCAACCCTCCGCGATCCATTGGTTTTCCTTCTCGGGAAGGCGTGGCACGCCCGGTGCTACGGCAACCTCGCCGAAGGCATTGGCTCTGTGCCGCTCGTTGGGCGGTGGAGCAAGTAGCGGACACACGGATGGAGGAGAGGCGAACAATGGGCAAGACGCGGGCGAGTTTCTGGGCGGTGGTGGGCGTGCTGCTCCTGGCGGGGTGCGCCCACACGCCGGCGATGAAGGTGGATAACTCGGAGCAGCCGTACCGCATCGGCCGCGAGGACGTGGTGGATGTGGCGGTGTGGAGGGATCCGGATCTGTCTCGCACCTTGCCGGTGCGTCCGGATGGCTACATCTCCATGCCGATGACGGGGGATGTGCTGGCCGCGGGCAAGACGCCCACCGAGCTGGCTGACGAGATCAAGGGGCGGCTGCAGCCGTACGTCCAGGAGCCCCGCGTCACCGTCATCGTCCGGGAGGTGAACAGCAGCCGCATCTTCGTCACCGGCGAGGTGGCCCACCCGGGCGCCTATCCGCTGCGCGGGCGCGTCTCGCTGGTGCAGGCGATTGCCCTGGCGGGTGGCTTCACGGACTTCGCCAACTCGGACGGCATCACCGTCATCCGCACCGATGGGCAGGGCGGGAAGATCCCCGTGCGCTACACGGATCTGGTCTCTCCGGATGGCGCTCAGGACGTGATGCTGCGTCCGGGTGACACCATCGTCGTGCCGTGAGGCGGGTGAGCGGGGCTGAGGGCGAGGGGCGAGGGATGCGGGCAAGGAGGGCGGCGATGATGGGTGGCGTGAGGAGACTCTTGGCGGCGTGCGGACTGCTCGCCGGCCAGGCCGCGCTGGCGGGGACGGTCCTGGACCCTTCGCTGAAGATCACCGCGGAGGAGCGCTACGACGACGACTTCCGGCTCGCCGAGGGGACGGGAGGGCAGCTGATGACCAAGCTGTCTCCGCGGTTCGGGCTGGAGGTGAAGGATCCGCGCACCACGAGCGAGGCCTTCTATTCGGCGGACCTGCTCGTGCGGCACGGCTCGGGCAACGCATCGCTGGATCACCGGGGCGGGCTGACGCTGGGCCACGAGCTGTCCCGGCGGCTCAAGCTGGACTTCACCGGCAAGCTGTTCCGGGTGACGGATCCCACGTCCCTGCCGCGCGAGGGCGTGGCGCGCTCGCTGTCGCCCACCCTCTACGGGCAGGCGAAGCTCAGCGTGACGGAGCGCGCCACCGAGCGGCTGGATCTCAAGGCCAGCTACGCGTTCGAGGGCGCCAAGGTGTACGAGGAGGGCCGCGCGCCCGGCTTCGTCCACACGCCCTCCGTCGAGGCCTGGTACCACGAGACGCGGCGGCTGAGCCTGGGGCTCGAGTACCGCTACCAGGGCTTTCTGTTCGAGAACCAGTTCTCTCACGCGCAGGGCGCCTTCGCGGGCCTGCGCTACCGGCTGACAAGGCCCACGACGCTGACGGTGCGTGGCGGGCCCGTGCTCTACACCTCGCCCGAGGGGCAGTCCGGGTGGCTGCCGCGCGTGGCGGTGGGGCTGGAGCGGGACGGAGAGCTGTTGGATCTGGGCGTGTCCGCGGGACATGACCTGGTGGGCGCCAGTGGCTTCACCAACGCGCTGTGGGCGGACTACGCCTCGGTGATGGTGTCCCGGCGCTTCGATGACCGGCTGTCCGCTCACGCGGCGGCCAGCTACTTCCGTAACGGTCGCGCCCCGAATGAAGGGGCCTTCCGGTGGAACGAGTCGCCGTATGTGTCGCAGGGCTATGCAGTGGGAGGCAGCGTTGATTACCGGCTGACCCGGGAAGTGACGCTGCAGGGGGCCGTGGATCGTATCGCCCAGGTGGGCGCGGGGGACGTGGCGGCTGGGGTGGACCTGGCTCGCAACGTGCTTGCTGTTCGGTTGGTGGTCTCGGCTTGGTAGTGCACCTGAGGAGGAGGAGCAGAACATGGAGCGTGGGATGACGGCGGACCAGGTGCTGGTAGCCCTGTGGCGCCGCAAGGCCCTGGTAGGGGCCATCGCAGCAGCGGTGTTCGCGGTGGGGGCGGCCGTCGTGATGACCCGGCCGAGCATGTACGAGGCGTCTTCGGTGGTCCGCGTGGAGCCTCAGCGGCCCAGTGAGGAGATGGTCCAGCACACCGTGAGCGAGCTGATTGAACAGCGCTTGCTCACCGTGCGCCAGGAGCTGATGGCGCGGCCCGTGCTGGAGAAGGCCATCCAGGAGCTGAACCTCTACCCGGACATCGTCTCGGAGAAGGGGATGGATGCCGCCGTCTCGCAGATGCGCAAGGATCTGACGGTGAAAGTCGAGGGGGAAAACGCCTTCGAGCTGACGTACGCGAACAGGGATCCGCAGGTGGCCTCGAACGTGGCCAACCGCCTGCCGGCCATCTTCGCGGAGGAGACGCTCAAGCTGCGCCAGGCTCAGGCCGCTCGCGCCACCTCGCTCTTCACCGAGGAGATGGAGGCGCTGTCCAAGAGCGTGAGCACCTGGGAGAAGCGCATTACCCAGTTCAAGGTGGAGCACATGGGCGAGCTGCCCGAGCAGCTCGAGATGAACATGCGCGGCCTGGAGCTGGTGGGCCATGAGCTGCAGACCAAGTCCGAGGAGCTGCGCGTGGCCGAGGGCCGGCGCTCGGATCTGGCCCGGGCCCGCAACGCCGCTGACAGCGAGGCCGGCCGCCTGGAGGCCGCCGAGAATGGGCTCACCCGTGAGCTCGTCGCCGCGCGCACCACCTGGACGGAGGATCACCCCGAGGTCAAGCGCCTGCAGAACGAGCTGGACTCCATGGCCTCCAAGCGCAAGGACGCCGAGGGCCGCATGGTGGCCGAGCGCCAGGAGCGCGCCCGGGTCGCCGACGTGATCTCCGGCATCCAGAACGACATCAAGGAGCTGCAGAAGAAGGCGGAGATGTACCAGAAGCGCCTGGACACCACGCCGCGCTGGGCCCAGGAGCTGGCGGTGATGAACCGGGACTACGAGATCGCCCGGACCAAGTACCAGAGCGTGGTGTCCCGCAAGGTGGAGGCGGAGATCGCCGAGGAGCTGGAGGCCAAGAGCTCCAAGAGCCTCTTCAACGTCATCTCTCCCGCGGGCGTGCCCACCATCCCGGCCCGGCCGGATCGCTTCGGCGGCCTGCTCATCTCGTTCCTGATCGCCCTGGGTGCGGGCGTGCTCACCGGGGTGGTGCTCGAGATGCGCGACGACAGCATCCGCGATGGCCACGAGCTGCGCGAGCGGCTCACCTTGCCGGTGCTGGCGGTGGTCCCGAACATGCAAGGGAAGACGGAGAAGCGGGTGCTGATGCCCACGTCATCGGCGCGGAACGGGATTTCTTCCCCGACCACGTTGAACTGAGGCTGAAAAAAGGAAGCTGAGGAGATGGAAATGGATAGGACGATGGAGCGGGCGGGCAACTTCCTTCCTCGAGTGGACGAGTCGGCGGGAAACCCGAATGCAGTGGATCGCCGGATGGTGACGCTGACGGCTCCGGCCTCGGCCGCCGCGGAGCAGTTCCGCACGCTGTACTACCGGCTGGAGCGGATGCGCGAGGTGAAGCCGATGAAGGTGATCGCCTTCACCTCCGCCCTGCCCGGCGAGGGCAAGACGGTGACGGCGGTGAACCTGGCGCTGGCGGCGGCCAAGGCCAACACCGAGCGGCGCATCCTGCTGATCGACGCGGACCTGCGCCGCAGCCAGGTGGGCTCGGTGCTGGGCATCCGCGGCAAGACGGGCCTGGCGGAGCTGCTGGCCGGTGAGTGCGATGTCCGGGATGTGGTGCGCCGCTTCAACGCGACGCGCCTGGCGGTCATCCCGGCCGGCAGCACGCCGGAGGAGCCCACGCAGGTGCTGGCCAGCAGCCGGATGAAGCAGTTCCTCCAGGCGGTGCGTGAGAACTTCGATGAGGTCTACATCGATCTGCCTCCCACGCTGCCGTTCGCGGACGCCTCCATCCTGAGCCACCTGGCGGACGGGGTGCTCATGGTGGTCCGGGCCAACGCCACGCCGACCAAGGCGGTCAACCTGGCGGTGGAGCAGCTGGGCGGCGCACCCATCCTGGGCTGCGTGCTGAACGGGGCGGAGGTGAACACCGCTCCGTATCTGAAGAACTACATCAAGAAGTAGGGCCGGTGGCACCCCACCGCTCCCTGCCAGTCCGGGGGGAGCGGTGGGAGATGTCCCAAGTCTTTGATGTCTCGGTGTGGCGGGTGGGTCGGAGGGTGCACGTGCTTCGGGTTTTCCATCACTACTTTTCTGCCAAGAAGCTCACGTTCTTTCTCGCGGAGAGCTCGGCAATCGCGCTGGCTTGTGTCCTGGGCGCCGCGGGCTGCGCGTGGATGTTCGCCCCCGCGGGGACGCGCCCACCGTTGGGGACGATGCTGCCGACGCTGCTGACGCTGAGCGCGGCGTTCGTCCTCACCTTCCAGTTCACGCTGTATCTGCTGGATCTCTACGATTTGCGCGTGGCCGCCGAGGATCGCCAGCGCGGCTACCGCTTCCTCAAGGCGGCGGGTGTCACCGCGGGGCTGGTGGGCGTGGGCATGCTGGCGATGGCGCTGGTGTTCCCGGTGCAACTGCCTCCCGGGACGCTGCTGGGCGGCGCGATGGGCGCCCTGGCCGGCACGCTGACGGTGCGCGTGGCCATCCATGCCCTGGTCGGCCAGCCCTCGCCGGTGCTCCTCATTGGAGACGGCGTGAAGGCTCGGGCCGTGATGAAGGCCATCGAGGAGGGCGGCGAGGGCAGCTACAAGGTCGTCGCCATGGTGGACCCGCGCCGCGAAGGGGTGGGGCCGCTGGATGAGATGGCCCGGCGCCTGAAGGCCCAGTACGTGGTGCAGGCCGCGGACGACATGCGCGGCGCCAACTGGGTGGAGGGGCTGCTGCGCTGCCGGCTCGATGGGCGGCTGGTGTACGAGGCCACCGGGTTCTGCGAGCGCGTGCTGCGCCGCTTCCCGGTGCAGTTCCTGCGCGCCAGCGACTTCGCCTTCGCGGACGAGCTGACCCAGTCGGCGATGCGGCGGGCCTTCAAGCGGGTGTTCGACATCCTCGTGGCGTCGCTGCTCCTGTTGCTGGCCTCGCCCGTGCTGCTGCTGGTGGCGCTGGCCATCAAGCTCGACTCGAAGGGCCCGGTCTTCTACCGGCAGGAGCGGGTGGGCCTGGGCGGCAAGTCCTACTGGCTGTGGAAGTTCCGGAGCATGCGCACGGACGCGGAGAAGAACGGCGCGGTGTGGGCTCGGGCGAATGACGATCGTGTCACCCGCGTGGGCCGCTTCATCCGCAAGACGCGCATGGATGAGATTCCCCAGGTGTTCAACGTGCTGGTGGGGGACATGAGCTTCGTGGGGCCTCGGCCCGAGCGCCCCGTGTTCGTCGAGCAGCTCAAGCAGCAGATTCCCTTCTATGGGCTGCGCGAGGCGGTCAAGCCAGGCATCACCGGGTGGGCGCAGATCCGCTACCCGTACGGCGCCTCGGTGGAGGACGCGCGCAACAAGCTGGAGTTCGATCTGTACTACGTGAAGAACGGGTCGCTGTTCCTGGACATCGGGATCATCTTCCACACCGTGCGGCACGTGCTGCTCGGGCGCGGCGCGAGGTAACGAGGGCAGCGGGCAGTGGAGTGGGGTAGGGCATCTTGGTCGAGTGGGCGGGAAGGGGTTGGGCAATGTCGGTCATGGATCTGGATTCGTCTCTCCAGGAGACGCGGGGCAAGGATGCGAAGGCCGCCCGGCAGCAGAGGCGGAACGAGCTGCTGCGGCCTCACGTGGATCGCCCTACTCGCATCGTCGCGATGGGCGGTGGCACCGGGCTGCCGATGGTGCTCCGCGGGCTGGCGCGCAAGGCGGAGCCCAAGGCCGGGGATCCCGGCGTGGACATCACCGCCGTCGTCACCATGAGCGATGATGGAGGAAGCTCGGGCCGGCTGCGCCGCTCGCACGGGGCGCTGCCTCCGGGAGACATCCGCAACTGCCTGGTGGCGCTCACGGGCGGCAACAACGCGCTCGCCGAGGTGTTCCAGTACCGGTTCGGTGGCGCGAAGGGCCTGGCCGGGCACGCCGTGGGCAACCTGCTGATTGCCGCCCTGGCGGAGCTCAAGGGCGACTTCCTGGAGGCGGTGCGCGTCTCCGGCGAGATGCTGGGGGCGAAGGGCCGGGTGCTGCCGTGCACGCTGGCTCCCGTGCAGCTCGTGGCGAAGATGGATGACGCCACCGAGGTGGTGGGCGAGCGCAACATCGTCCGCGCCCAGGGCCGCGTGCGCCGGGTGTCGCTAAGCCCACGCTCTCCGCCGCCCTCCGAGGGGCTGCTGGAGTCCATCCACACCGCGGAGCTCATCGTCATCGGGCCGGGCTCGCTGTACTCGAGCGTCATCCCCAACCTGCTGGTGGATGGGGTGGCCCAGGCGCTCCAGGAGACGCGGGCGCTCAAGGTCATGGTGTCCAACCTCATGACCCAGCCCGGAGAGACGGACGGCATGAGCTGCCTGGACCATGTCCGAGCGGTCATCGAGCACGTCGGCCCGGTGCTGGACGCGGTGCTCATCAACGGCACTCCTCCTCTCCAGGAGGCCATCCAGCGCTACTCGCACAAGGGCGCCTATGTCATCCCGGTGAACCGTCGCGAGCTCATCACCGCCGGTGTCGTTCCCGTGGAGGCGGATCTCCTCAAGGAGGGGTCCAAGATCCGACACGACAGCCGGAAGGTGGCTCGCTGCCTGCTGAAGATGGCGCGCTGCGGCTTGTAGCCCGCCCCGGCCATTCCCACCTTGCCTGCGCGCGGCCGCCCTGAGGTGTCCGCGCCTTCGGGAGTCCTGCACACATGGAAGCCAGAAAGCTCTCGCCCGCACCGAGTGTCCAGGAGGTCACGGACCGGGCCGCGTTCATGGCGCTCGAGCCCGAGTGGAACGCGCTCGTGGACGCCACCTCCAACGAGCTCTTCTATCGCCACGAGTTCCTGCGCATCTGGATCGACAACTTCGCGCCCTCGGCGCGCCTGCGGATCCTCACGCTGAGAGATTCCGAGGGGCGCCTGACGGCGGCGCTGCCGTTGATGGCCGAGCGGACGACGATGTACGGCATCCCCGTGCGGCAGCTGGCCGCGACGGCCAATCCGCACTCGTGCCGGTTCGATCTGATCGCCCACGAGCCCGAGGCCGCCGCGGCGATGTTCCTCTCCTGGCTGCGCATGAGCCGGGACTGGGACGTGCTGCGGCTGACGGATGTGCCCGAGGGCGGCGCGGGCTGGGGCCTGCTCGAGGAGGCCAAGAACGCGAAGCTGGCCACGGGAGTCTGGGATTCGCTCCAGTCGCCCTACGTGCCGCTGCCCTCCACGTGGGAGGCCTACCAGGCCACGTTGCAGTCCAAGTTCAAGGCCAACTGCCGCAGGCGGCGCAAGAAGCTGGAAGAGAAGGGCCAGGTCAAGTTCGAGCGCGTGGACGGCGGCCTGGATCTGGAGAGCAAGCTCGAGGAGGGCTTCGCGCTCGAGCAGAGCGGGTGGAAGGGCGAGCGCGGCACGGCGATGGCGCAGTCCGCGAGCACTCGCGGCTTCTACACGGAGCTGGCTCGGGACGCGGCGTACTCGGGGCGGCTGTCGCTCTACTACCTGCGCCTGGACGGGCGGCCGGTGGCCTTCCAGTACGGCCTCACCTACGGCGGGCGCTACTTCCTGCTCAAGCCCGGCTACGACGAGAGCCTCAAGGAGTGCAGCCCGGGCCAGCTCCTGATGGACGAGGTGCTGGCGGACTGCATCTCGCGCGGCCTGCGTGAGTTCGACTTCCTGGGGCCGGACATGGTGTGGAAGCGCGACTGGACGGACAAGGTCCGGCGCCACCACTGGCTCTTCATCTTCAACGACTCCGCCTTCGCGCGCGCGCTCGGCGCGGCGAAGTTCCGGTGGGTCCCCACGGCGAGAGAGGTGGTGGCGCGATGGAAGAAGTGATCTTGGACCAGAAGCTGTTCGTCCCCTCCCTGCCCACGCTCTGGCCGAGCATGCTGTGGAGCCGGAAGCAGACGGCCGCCTTCCAGCCGTTCTGCGCGCCGAACGTGCGCTACTTCTACTTCGCTCGGAACGCCGTCTGGCTCACGGTGAAGATGCTGGGGCTGGACAAGGGCGAGGTGCTCATGCCGGCCTATCACCACGGCGTGGAGGTGGAGGCCGTGGTGGACGCGGGCGCCATGCCGCGCTTCTACCGGGTGGGCTCGCGCTGGAACGTCGATCTGGAGGACGTGGAGCGGAAGATCGGCCCGAGGACCCAGGCGCTCTACCTCATCCACTACGCGGGCTTCCCGGGCCCGGCGGCGCAGATGCGCGAGATCGCCGACCGCCACGGGCTGCCGCTCATCGAGGACTGCGCGCTGTCGCTGCTGTCCGCGGACGGCACGGTGCCGCTGGGCACCACGGGGGACGTGGGCATCTTCTGCCTCTACAAGACGCTGCCCGTGCCCAACGGCGGCGCGCTGACCATCAACGGCCCCAGGCAGTACAGCCTGCCGGAGCCTCCCGCGCCGCCGGCGAGCTCGACGTTCAGCCACACCGTCTCCGCGCTGCTGCAGAACCTGGAGCTGCGCGGTGGAGCGATGGGCCGAGGGCTGCGCCGGGCCATCCGCGGCCTGGGGCATGGCACGGTGAAGGCCGCCAACATCGAGCGCGTGGCCACCGGCACGCAGCACTTCAACCGGGACCACGTGGACCTGGGCATGAGCCCGCTGACCAAGCGCATCGCCCTGGCGCAGGACCTGGAGGGCATCGTCGAGACGCGGCGGCGCAACTACTTCTTCCTGCTCGGGCGGCTGCGCGATGTGTCCACGCCGCTGTTCAACCAGCTCCCGCCGGGCGTGTGCCCGCTCTTCTATCCGCTGGTGGTGCAGGACAAGGCCGAGGTGATGGCGAAGCTGCACGAGCAGGGCATCGACGCCATCGACTTCTGGAAGCGCTTCCACCCGGCCTGCGATCCGGCGGAGTTCCCCGAGGTGGCGGAGCTGCGGCGCTCCATCGTGGAGATCCCCTGCCACCAGGACCTGAGCCCCGAGGTGATGGCCAGCGTGGCCACGGCGGTCCGCGAGGCCTTGAAGCTGGATCGCCGCTCCCGCAAGCGCGCGGGCTGATTTCCTCTCTCCGAGAGCCATAGACCATGATCCGTGAATCCGAGCTGACGCCCGAGCCGCAGCCGTCGCAGTGGCTCCGGGTAGAGATCGTCCACGACCTGTCCACGCTGGCGCGCATGCGCTCCGAGTGGGACGCGCTGCTCGACGCGAGCAACGCCGGCCCCTTCAACGCCTGGGAGTGGATCTACCCCTGGTGCCGCCGCATCGCGCCGGGCCGGCGGCCGCTGGTCCTCACCGCGAGGGACAGGACGGGCACCCTGGTGGGGCTGATGCCGCTCGGCTTCGAGCTGCGCAACGTCCTGGGCCGCCAGGTGGGGCGGCTCTCCTTCCTGGGAGAGACGCACATCGGCAGCGACTACCTGGACGTGGTGGCGCGGCGGGGCTCGGAGGAGGCGGTGACGCGCGCCTTCGCCAACGGGCTGCGCGAGATGCACGGCGGCTGGGACGTGCTGGATCTCACGGATCTGCGCGAGGACTCGCTGACCGTGAAGGTGCTGCGCGAGACGTTCCCGGATCTGGAGGTCCGCGTGACGGAGCGCTTCGTGTGCCCGTACGAGTCCTTCACGCCCGGCGAGCCCTTTGACGCCTTCCTCAAGCGCACGGGCCGGCGGGACAACTACCTGCGCCGCCGCAAGTGGCTGGAGAAGCAGGAGGGCTACCGCATTGAGCGCACCGAGGCTCCCGGAGCGCTGGCCGGGCCCATGACGGACTTCTTCCGGCTGCACTCGGCGCGCTGGGCCGAGGACGGCGGCTCTCAGGGCATCAAGGGCAAGGGCGTGGAGTCCTTCCACCGAGACGCCACGCAGTTCCTGGCCGAGCGCGGCCGGCTGCGGCTCTACACGATGAAGGTGGGCGGCCAGGCCGTCGCCTCGGTGTACGGGATCCTCCACCGGGACACGTTCATCTACTTCCAGTCCGGCTACGATCCCGAGTGGCGCAACCGGAGCGTGGGCCTGGTGCTCGTGGGAGAGACGTTCAAGGACGCCATCGAGTCCGGCCTCACCGAGTACGACTTCCTCCGAGGCACCGAGACGTACAAGTCCGACTGGACGACGAAGCAGCGGCGCACGGTGGCGGTGCGCGTCCACTCCACCCAGGGAGCGGGCCGCTGGTTCACCCGCCACGAGGAGCTGGCGCGCGACGCACGCGAGGTGCTCAAGCGCGTCCTGCCCGGCACCACGGTGGAGCGCATCCGCCGGTTGCGGAGGCGCCGGGCCGCGGTGTGAGGCTCAGGGCTTCTGGCCCGCCTCCTGGCGGAGCTGGGCAATGGCGGCTTCGATGCCGGGAGGGTACTGGTTGCGCGGCACCTCCACGGTGAAGCGCTCGAAGTACTCCAGCGCCTTGTCGCGCCGGCCACCCTGCAGGTTGATGAAGCCCAGGAAGAGCAGGGCCTCCTGCGCGCCGGGGTAGAGGTCCGCCAGCTCCAGCAGCTCCTTCTCGGCGCTCTGCACATCTCCCCGGAGGGCGTGCAGCACGCCGAGGTGCACGCGGGACTCGACGTGGAACGGATCGATCGCGAGCGCCTTGTTCGTGATCTTCTCCGCGTCTTCGAGATCCCGGTTCCGGATCATCTCGTGCCCCACGAAGCTGGCGGCCTCGAGATCGTTCGGGTTGGCCTGCAGCCGCTCCTTGGCCTGAGCGAGCTCCGTGTCCTCCTGCTCCACCTGCTGCTCCTGCTGCTGGCCCATGGGCCTCGAGTTCGGAGGAACCTTGCCCGAGGCCTCCATGCCCTCGGTGCGCGGCTGCAGCGACGACATGAGCAGGTAGCCCAGCGCGCCGAAGAACAGCATCACTCCCGCGCCCCACATCGCGCCCACCAGCTGGGGGTTCCGAGCCGCGAAGCCCGTCGCGGCGGGAGCCGCCTGCGTGGAAGCCGGAGCCTCCGCACCCGGCGCGCCCGTCGTCCCTGGCTTGCGCTGCTGCACGTACTCATCGCGGGCCCGAAGCGCCGCGGCGGCCTCGCGCTCCAGCCGGGACTTCTCCGCCTGGAACTGCTCGGGAGAGAGGCTGTGCTTGTCCGCGACCAGCTCCTTGAGCTGCTCGATGAGCGACTGCGCGCGCCGATCCAGATCGTCCAGCACGCCATCGCGCTGGGGCTCGGGGGTGGAGGCCGCTCCGCCCTTGCGCCGCTGGAGCAGCATGTAGCCAATCCCACAGACGAGGGCGATCGCGAGGGCGATAATCCCCGGCAACCAGTTGGTCTGCTGCGTCATCGCTCCAGCTCCTGGCGAACAGCCTTCAGGTAGGGGTCCTCGGTGTCAGCGGCGGTCGCCGAGGGGGCGGTGGGTGGGGTGGCGCTGGCCGCCGCGGTGGCGTTGGCGGTGTCAGGCGCGCGCTTGATCTGCCGCGAGATGACGAAGGCGCCGCCTAGGATCAGGGCCACCGGCCCCAGCCACACGATCAGGTTGAAGTCATGCTTCGGGGGCTCCAGCAGCACCCACTCGCCGTAGCGAGCCACGAAGTAGTCGGTGATCTCCTCATCCGACTTCCCCGCGGCCACCAGCTCGCGCACCTTGTCGAGCTGGGCGCGGGCCATGGAGGCCGGGCTGTCGGCGATGGAGACGCCCTGGCACACGGCGCAGCGCAGCTCCTTGCCGAGCTTCTGCACACGGGCCTCGAGGGCGGGATCGGTGAGGGGATCGCTCCCGGCCTGCTGGGGAGCGAACTGGCCAGTCACGAGGCTGGCGGCGAGAGCGAGAGAGAGGAGAACAGAATTCATTCGGGGCACCCCGGGCGCGGTCTACCTAGCGCCAAGGCGCAGTGTTGCACAGCGAAACCTTCACGGGAGCGGCCATCTGCCCCAGCCAACCCCCGCCTGCCTGGCCAGGGTGGAGGAGCCGGGGCGAGGCCCTCAGCCCTGCATCTCCTCGTCCTCGGGGGGCGGGTCCTCCACCTCGTCGGAGGCATACGGCTCGTTCTCGGTCTGGAAGTCCTCTTCCGGAGGCAGGTCGCCTTCCTGGGAGAAGTCCCTGTCGGCAGGCGGCTCGTGGCCGTAGTCCTCCGCGGGCAGCTCGTCGCGGCCGAGCGCGTGGAAGGCCGAGAACAGGCCCACGGGGATGAGCCCCGCCAGGAACATGATCGGCCCCACCTTGAGGCGCATGTTCACCAGCACCCAGGCCAGGGCGATGACCATGATGCCGGTGGGCACGAAGCGCAGCCACACGGGGCGCTCCACCTCGGGCCTCAGCATGATCAGGAAGAGGATCCCCATCAGGAGGATCTCCACCGTGGAGCCCATGGGCAGCTCGAACCCCGACATCCGGATCGCCCCCACGTTGCCGTAGAGCGAGTCTCCATTCGGCTGGGGCACGTGGATGCCGCGCACCTGCCCCTGGGCCACCGAGGCGTACCCGCTGCCGTTGCTGACCTCGCCCTCCACGTGCCAGGTGAAGAAGAGCGCCAGCAGGCACACGGCGATGCCGGCGAAGGCCAGCACCCGCTGGCCACGCAGGGCACTGCGAGGATCGAAGAGCTCCCCGTAGCCCTCGCGGCCCGTGGAGGCCTTGCTTCTCTGGTCCCATACCACCAGCGCGGTGCCGGCCCCCCAGAGCAGCGGCTGGACGCTGAACTCCACCATCGGCAGCACGATCGCCACGGCCAGCGCCGAGTACACGAAGGGCAGGGAGGTGGGCAGGAGCTTCTCGGGGATCCAGTCCACCAGCGGGTTCGGCAGGTCCGCGGTGCGGTACTCCCGGGCGATCATCAACACCCCGGTCGTGATCATCACGAAGGACCAGAAGGGCCCCACGCCCGCGAGGGAGGGGAGGATGGAGAGCCACAGGGCCAGCACGTGCAGGATGATGCCCAGCGCGGTGGGCGAGTGCGCGGGGACATACTCCAGCCACTTCGGGCCGGTATAGGCGGGCTTGGCGGGACGGGAGTCCGCGAGCGCCGCTCCCCCCGGGCCGCCCTCGGGGGGCAGGGGAGGCGGCTTGTACTCGGGCATCTTCGCCCCGCACTCCTCGCAGTACTTCAGGCGAGGCTCCGAGGCGACCGTGCCACACTCAGTGCACTGGTGCATGACTTGCTTACCTCCGCCCCGTGAGGGCTGCGGGAGCGTGCTCCTGGTGGCTCAAGGGTTCTGGGCCGAACCTGTCGCGGTGGAGGCCGTCCGGGCGTTCAGCTCCCGGATGCGGGTGGACAGCGTCTGCGGATCGATGGGGCCCACGTGCTTGCCCATGATGATCCCATTGGCGTCGATGAAGTACGTCTCCGGCACGCCCGCCACGCCGTAGTCCACCGAGGTGCGCGAGCGCGGATCCACCAGCTGCGGGAAGGGGGCGCCCTCCTCCTGGAGCACCTCGCGGGCGTTGTCCTCGGTGTCCTCGAAGATGATGCCCAGGAACACCGCCTGATTGCCGAGCTCGCGTGCGCCCCAGGTGAGCACCGGGTGCTCCTGGCGGCAGGGGCCGCACCACGAGGCCCAGAAGTTGATCACCACCGGGTGGCCCTTGAACTGCTCCAGGCTCACCGGCTTGCCGCTGTCCAGCGCGCGCAGGGTGAAGGGCGGCGCGGGCTTGCCGGCCAGCATGAAGGGCACCTCGTGCGGATCCCGCCCGAAGCCCTTCAGCAGGACGATGAGCAGCGCCCCGGCGAGGACGACGGCGCCCAGGGTGATTCCCCACCGCTTCATGCAGCCCCCCGGTTCATGTCACTGCCCGCCACCGGCGGAGCGCCGCTCGTGGCCGGAGCGCTCGAGCCCACCGCCACGCGCCGCCGCGTCGGCCACAGCGAGATCAGCGAGCCCAGCACCAGCACGGGGATGCTGTACCAGATCCACCCCACCAGCGGGAAAACCCACACGTTGAGGCTCGCCGTGGCGCCCCGCTCGGAGAAGGCCATCAGCGACATGTAGAGATCTTCCTTCGGGGACTCGCGCACCGCGGGGGTGCCCACCGGATCCGTGCTGCGCTCGTAGTAGTTCAGCCGGGGCAGGAACTCCTGCACCTTGCCGCTGGGCGTCGTCACCTCCATGCGCGCGGCCACGAAGGCGCGGTGGGCCTCCTTGCCCTCGGTGGTGCCCAGGTACTTGAGCGTGTAGCCGTCCAGCTTGAGCGACTCGCCGATCTTCATCGTGCCGGAGGTGTGCTTCACGTACGACTGCGAGGCCGCGATCGCCACGATGATCAGGATGATGCCCAGGTGCACCACGTAGCCGCCGAAGCGGCGGCGGGCCTTGGACACGCTCTGCACCAGCGCGGTGCCCAGGCGCTCCTTGCGCTCGCTCATGCGCACGCGGATGGGCGCCACCAGCTCGCGCAGGGTGATGACGGTGACGAAGCCGGCGATCCCGAAGGTGAGCAGCGGGTAGACGCCGCGCAGCCCCACCACGTAGCAGAGGATGGACACCACCCCGCCCACGGCGGCGGGGATGAGGACCTGCCGCCGCACCGCGGCCTTGTCCGGCGTGCCCCACGGCAGCATCGGCCCCACGCCCATGAGGAAGAGCACGGCGATGCCGCCCGGCACGGCCATCTTGTTGAAGTACGGCTCGCCCACGCTGACGCGCACGCCGCGCACGGCCTCGGAGATGAGCGGGTACACCGTGCCCAGCAGCACCGTGAAGGTGATGGCCACGAACACCAGGTTGTTCACCAGGATGCTCGTCTCACGCGAGAGGACCGAGTTGATGTTCCCCTTGGCCACCAGCAGGTGTCCGCGCGTGGCCAGCAGGACGATGGAGAACACCAGCAGGAAGGCGATGAACACCAGGAACGTGGGCCCGATGTCCGACTGGGTGAAGGAGTGCACCGAGTTGAAGATGCCCGAGCGCGTCATGAACGTGCCCAGGATCGTCAGCACGAAGCTGGCCAGGGCCAGGCTCATGGTCCACAGCCGGAGCATCTGCTTGCGCTCCTGCACCATGGTGGAGTGCATGAAGGCGGTGGCCGTCAGCCACGGCAGGAACGAGGCGTTCTCCACCGGATCCCACGCCCAGTAGCCGCCCCAGCCCAGCACCGCGTACGCCCACCACGAGCCCAGGATGATGCCCACGGACAGGAACGTCCACGGGATGAGGATCCAGCGCCGCAGCGGCGCCATCCACGCGTCGCCAATCTCCCCGCGCAGCAGGCCCGCCACCGCGATCCCAAAGGGCACCGTCATGCCCACGTAGCCGCAGTAGAGCATGGGCGGGTGGATGACCATGAGGATGTGGTTCTGCAGCAGCGGGTTGGGGCCCGGGCCGTCCGGCGGCACCTGCGCAAGCACGTGCCAGGGGTTGGCCGGGCCGGCGATCAGGAAGGCGAAGAAGACGCCCACGCCCAGCATGGTGCCCAGCGCCAGCGACATGTAGCGCCGGTGCTCGTTGCGGTGCACCAGCGCGAAGGCCAGCAGGTAGGTGCCCATGATGAGGCCCCAGAAGAGGATGGACCCCTCCAGCGCGCTCCACAGGGCGACGATCTTGAAGACCAGCGGCGTGGCGCGGCTGCCCACCTGCGCCACGTACTTGATGCTGAAGTCATCCGTGACGAGCGCGTACACCATGGTCAGGTTGGAGCCCGCCATGCAGAGGAAGAACCCCCACACCGCGCGCCGCACCCACTGAGCGCCCGCTTCGCTCTTGCGCAGGCCGCTCGTCAACCCCACCACGGCTCCGAACGCGGCGCACACCAGCGCGCCGAGCACGAGCCCATATCCAATCGTTGCGTTCACTGAGGCCTCGCCGTCGCCGTCACGGAGCCGTCGGAGAGGCTCTCCTTCCACTCGCGCGGCTTCTCGCCCGGCTTGGGCGCCCGGTACTCGTTGGAGTGGTTCACCATCAGCCGGTTGGAGCTGAACACCTGGGACTTGTCGAAGGTGCCCTCCACCACCACGCCGATGCCCTCACGGAACATGGCCGGCGGCACCTCGGTGGACTGCACCGTCACCGCCGCGGCCTCGGGCGTGTGATCGGTGGCCACCTGGAACTTGAGGCTGGTGTGCTCGGCGTTCCACTGGATGGAGCCGGGCTTCACCACGCCGCCCAGGCGGATGGTGGGGCCGAAGGCCTTCTCGCCCTGGCTGATCATCTCCGCCGGGCTCCAGTAATAGACCAGGTTGTCGCCAATCTTGCCGAAGGCAATGACGCCAAGGCCGGCACCGGCCACCAGGAGGGCTCCCACGAGGATGAGGCGGTTACGTACGACAGGCGTCATGGATCACTCCTTCAGGCCAGCAGGCGAGTTCTTGGGCTGCCGCAACCACAGCGACAGCGAATAGAGCGCGAGCGCGCCCCAGGTAATTCCGTAGCAGGTCCACACATAGCCCCACCCGCCCTGAATCCCCCGGCGGGCCACCGGCTCCGCCGCCGCCTGGGCCAGCACCATCAGGCTCGTCATCGCGCTCATCACGCCACCCCCGCGGAGCGGTTGGCCGGAGCGCCGTCGGTGGGCAGCGCCTCGGGCAGGGCCACCTCGGCGTTGCGCTCGGCCAGGGCGATCCGGTAGCGCCGCATCAGGAAGAAGATCACGAAGGCCAGCAGCCCGTAGGCGCTCAGGCGCAGCGGCAGATAGAAGGACGGATCCGTGGTGCTGGGCGAGGACTGCTGCTGGTGCAGGCTGCGCCACCACTTCACCGAGAACCAGATGATGGGCAGATCCACCGCGGCGATGATGCCCACCACGGCGCTCCACACCGCGCGCTTCTCGGGATCCTCCACGAAGCGGCGCAGCGCCATGTAGCCCATATAGGCCACCAGCAGGATGGCGGCGGTGGTGAGGCGCGGATCCCACGTCCAGTATACGCCCCAGGTGGGCCGGCCCCAGATGGCGCCCAGCAGCACGCCCACGGTGCCGAACAGCAGGCCCACCTCGGCGGAGGCCTCGGCCAGCGAGTCCGTCTTCCAGCTCGGCTTGAACAGGTACATCACCGAGCAGGCGAAGTTGAGCGTGAGCGCCAGCAGCGCGTTCCACACCGCCGGGACGTGCACGTACATGATGCGTTGCACATCCCCCATCTCGCGATCCGGCGGCGCCACGGCCAGGCCCCAGTAGTGGCCCACGCCCACCAGGATCAGCGCGTACACCGGCAGCGTCACGTGCGCGAACTTGCGGCCCACGGTGAGCAGCAGCAGCAGGACGATGGGGGGCAACCAGATGGTGAACAGAGACAGCGCGTCCATAATCAATCCTCGATCACCCGCGGAAACAGCACGAACCCCAGGCCCCAATAGATCAGGTTGAAGCCGCCGAGCAGACCGAACCACGAACCGAGCTGCTCCATCGGATCCCCTTGCAGTACCAGCATCATTGCCTTGGCCGCGGCCAGCAGGGCCGGAACAATCAGCGGGAACAATAGCAGAGGTAGCAGCACGTCCCTCGCGCGGGCGTTGCTCGCGATGGCTGCATACACGGTCCCCGGGGCGGCAAGCGCCATACATCCGAGCACCAGCGTGGTCAGCAAGTCCCCCACGCCCAACTGCACCCTCACCCCGTAGAGCGCCACCATGGCCGGGATGAGCAGGCCGCCGAGCACCACCAGCAGCAGCGTGTTGCCCACCGCCTTGGACAGGAAGATGGCGCGGGCATCCGCCGGAGCCAGCCGCAGGCCGTCCAGGCAGGCGTTCTCGTACTCGACGCGGAAGGACTCCCCCAAGGACAGGGTGCTGGCGAAGAGGATGGCCAGCCACAGGTAGCCGCCCGCGTTGCGCTCGAGCAGCTTGGTGTCCGGGCCCAGCGCGAACGAGAACAGCAGCAGCGTGGAGAGCGCGAAGAAGATCAGCGCGTTGAGGCGGGCGCGCGTGCGCCACTCGATGAGCAGATCCTTGCCCAGCAGGACGAACGAGGAGCGCAACAGGCCAATGGGACGCGGGCGGCTCATGCGGGTATCGCTCGACCTTCCTGGAGGTGAAGGCGCTCTTCGCACAGCGACAGACCTTGGTCGACAAGGTGGGTGGCGAGGATGACGGTGACGCCCGAGGTCTTCAGCTCGCGGATGATGAGCTCCATCGCCGCGATGCCGGCGGGATCCAGCTCTCCGAAGGGCTCGTCCAGCAGCGCCAGGGCGGGCTTCTTCATCAGCAGCCGCGCGATGGCCAGGCGCTTGCGCATGCCGGCGCTGAACTGGCGCACGGGGCTGCTGGTGCGCCGCGTCAGGCCCACCCGGGTCAGCAGCTCGCTGGCGGTATCCGAGGAAGAGGGCAGGCCCAGCAACCGAGCCAGCACGGTGAGGTTCTGGTGGGCCGTGAGATCCTCATAGAGGAAGCTGGCGTGGGACAGGAGCGCCACCTCCTGGCGCACCGCGTCACGGTCGGCCACGGTGTTGCGCCCGAGCACCTCCACGCGGCCAGCGGTGGGAGACAGGGCGGTAGCCACCAGGCGCAGCAGGGTGGTCTTCCCCGAGCCGTTGTGGCCGGTGAGGAGCAGCGAGCGGCCTGCAGGCAGCGAGTAGGTGAGGCGCGCCAGGGCCCAGTGACGCCCATAGCGTTTGCTCACATCGTGCAGGGCAATCGCGGGAGGCGCGGAGGCGGGGGCATCCATCGAGGGATGCGTTCGTAACTGGAAATCGTGCTTTTCTCCAGCGAAAGCCAGCTTGACTCGGGGGCGGAGCGCCGCCGCCGGGTGAAGGCCCCCTAGAAGCGCCCGCCGATGGCCAGCCCGGCTCCTCCCCGTCCCATGACGGCCGGCGCCAGCGCCACCCGAGGGGTCTCCGTGTCGGGGGCGTCGAAATCGCGGGTGATATAGGTGGTGAGGCCCAGGCCGGCGAGCGCTCCCAGCCCCGCGCCGACCGCGACGCCCTGGCCGTTCGCGCCCGCGATCGCGACGGCCGCCGCGCCCAGCAGTCCGCCGAGGATGCCGCCCGAGTCGATCAGGAGCACCCGGCCCTGGGAGGGGAGGTAGCTGGCGGACAGGACTGCGAAGGTGAGGATGCCCGCGGTGGAGACCGCCGTCTCGATGGCGAAGAAGGTCTTGGTGCTTCCACCGTCCAAGGCCGCCAGGAACAGGGCTGGCACCACGCCGGCCCACAGCCCGCCCGAGTTGGCCATGGAGACCTGGCCCGCGGTGGGCGTGCCGAGCACGGCAATCGCGATCCCGACGCCCGTCAGGCTCACCATGCCGGCCATGACCAGCCCGGCTTGGGCCTTGCCGTCATTGGTATCGAGCAGCTCATGCAGCGCGATGCCGTACCAGACGCCCCAGCTCGTGCCGGAGTTGATCGCCCCGGACTGGCCGGGCGTGATGCCCGTGTGATCGGTTATCAGCCACGAGACGCCGGCGCCGATGCCGGCTCCCACCAGTGAGGCTCCCAGGAAGGCACGGCCCTCGCAGTCGGCGATCGCGCACAGCAAGGCGCCCTGCGTGGCGCCATGGAGGGTCTGCCACACCACCAGACTGCCGCGAGCAAAGCGCGTGGGCTCCTCCATGCCGAGCACGGCGGCCTGCGCCAGCTTCGCTCCCGGGGTGAGCCGGGCGCGCTCGAGCCGGGCGAGCTCGCTCGCATACGGGTGGGTCGGACAGAGGGCGAGGACGCGCTCGAGGGCCGCGAGCGCCTGCTCGTCTTGTCCCTTCACGAGCGCATCGAAGGCCTGGGTGTAGTCGGCCTCGGCGCGTGCGCACGGATCCGAGGCGGACGGCAGGGGCGGTGTGGACAAGGGAGCGGAGGGCGCGTCGGAGGGCCGTGCGGCAGCCGCGGGAGTGTCCGAGGCCTGTGCACCGGCACTGGTGACGAGCACGAGGAACACGCTGGTGAGAGCAAGGGACATGGAGCGCCCACTGTACACTGCGCTACTTCCCGGGACGCCCGAGTCTCTTCCTGACGATCTGGAAAGTTTTTCTACCCTGGGCACCCTTTGTTCCAGGGACGGCGCGGGGGCTGCCCCGGGGATGGCTCCAATGTGCGGTAGTCGCTGGGCTTGGGGCTGGCATCCCCCGTGCATTTACCCCCCGGCAAGAGGTTCTCTGCGCATGGGGAAGGTCATGGGTGCAGGTCGGTTGGTGCGGAGGGCAGTGAAGGTAGCCACGGCGGGAATGATTCACTACAGCGGACTGAGGAAGGCCATGGCGGCGTACCGCCGAGGCCAGTCCGGTGGGCGACGGATTCTCATCGTCAGCTACCACAGGGTGGTGGGGGACTTCACAGGCGAGCTGCAGCGCTCCATTCCGGGGCTGCTCATCTCCCAGGAGACGTTCAGGCGGCATCTGGAGGAAGCCGCCAACGCGGGGTACGAGTTCGCGTCCATTGGGGACGCGGTGGACGTGATGGCGGGGCGAAGGGCGACGAAGCGGGATCTGTGCGTCGTCACCTTCGATGATGGATACCGGGACGTGTACCGGTACGCCTATCCGCTGCTCAAGCAAATGGGCGTGCCGGCCATCATCTACCTGCCGACGGCGTTCATCGGGACGAGCCGGCGCTTCAATCATGATCGGCTCTTCCATCTGGTGCGGCACGCGAAGCAGCGGCGGCTGAAGCCCTACTTCACCACGCTGCCGGCTCCGGCGATGGAGCTGATCGAGCCGGTGCTCTCCGAGCGCAAGACGCTCTCGGCGGCGCTGGACGACTTCATCGGCGAGCACTCGGCGAGCGTGCTGGTGGAGGTCATCGACGCGCTCGAACAGGAGCTGGGAGGCGGTTCGGAGCTGATGCCCGAGCAGGGCGACGTCATGGACTGGGACGATGTGCGGCGCATGGCTCGGGATGGCTTCGAGTTCGGCGCGCACACGTTGGGGCACACGGTGCTGACGCTGGAGCCTCCCGACGTGGTGGAGCGGGAGATCCTCGAGTCCAAGCTGGCCATCGAGCGCGAAGTGAAGAGCTCGGTGCGGGACTTCGCCTACTGCAACGGCTGGTACTCGGACGAGATCATCCGCGTGTTGATGAAGCACGGGTTCCGCTCGGGGGTGACGACGGAGGATGTGCCCAACCGGATCGGCGGGGATCCGTTCACGCTCAAGCGCAAGGTGCTGTGGGAGAACTTCAGCATCGGGATGCTGGGGGACTACTCGGCAGCGCTCACCGGGTGCCAGCTCGATGACTGCTTCGGGGTGCTGGGCATGAGCAGCCCCGTGATGGGGCGGCGGCCGCACTTATCCGCCACGGAGGCCGCCAACCGGGTGCTCATCTGCGAGAGGCTCGCGAGGGGGGAAGCGACGTGAGTGCATCATCGGCGACGGCCTCGCCCGGGTCATTCCTGGGCAAGGCCGGTCCCCTGGTGTTGGCCCGGCTGTTCACCGCCGGGCTGACGCTGTCCATCCCGCTCGTCCTCGCGCGGGTGCTCAGCCTGGAGGAGTATGGGACGTACTACCAGCTCTTCCTGATCGCCACGACGCTCTACTACGTCCTGCCGTTCGGCGTGGTGCAGAGCCTCTACTACTTCCTGCCACGCGCGGAGCAGAAGCGGCCCTACCTGGGCCAGACGATGCTCTTCGTGACAGCGGCGGGAGTGGTGGCCGCGGCGCTGGTGGCCACGCTGCTGGGGCCGGTGGCGGGGCTGTTCTCCAACCCCGCGCTGTTGCACTACCGGTGGCCGCTGGCGATCTACACCGCGCTGCTGATCGGCGGGTTCCCGCTGGAGGTGACGCTCACCAGCCAGGGCCGCACGAAGCATTCCGCCGTGGCGTACTTGGTGTCCGACAGCCTGCGCTCGCTGGCCATGGTGGTGCCGTGCCTGCTGGGCACCTCGCTGCACGGGATGATGATGGCGGTGGCGGCGTTCGCCGGCCTGCGCTACCTGGCGGCCTGGTGTATCGCGCTCCGGGGCTCGACGGGGCCGCTGGTGAGCGGGAGGCTGCTTCGCGAGCAGCTCGTGTACGCGGCTCCGTTCGGCGCGGCCATGGCGCTCTCGATTCCGCAGCAGAACGCGCACTTCTACGTGGTGGCGAGCGCGGTGGCCCCAGCGCTGTACGCGCTCTACCGGGTGGGCTGCTTCCAGCTCCCGGTGGTGGATCTGCTCTACACGCCCACGAGCGAGGTGCTGATGGTGCGCCTGGGCGAGCTGGAGAAGGCGGGCCGGCTCGAGGAGGCCGTGGACGCCTTCCGCGAGGCGGCGGGGAAGCTGGCCTTCGTGTTCCTGCCAGTCTCCGCGTTCCTCTTCGCCGCGGCGCCCGAGTTCGTCTCCGCGCTGTTTGGCGCGAAGTTCCTGCCCGCGGTGCCCATCTTCCGGGTGAGCGTGCTGGGCGTGGTGTTGTCCATCCTGCCGATGGACGGCGTGCTGCGCGCCCGAGGACACACCCGTGCCATCTTCGTCTCGTATCTGATCAAGGCGGTGGTGACGGCGCCGCTGGTGTGGTGGGGCGTGCACCGGTTCGGGATGAAGGGCGGCATCGCCTCGTGGGCGGTGGCGGAGCTGGTGGGCAAGGCGACGCTGCTGGCGCGAGTGCCCGCGGCGCTGTCCACGCCCGAACGCCCGCTGCGCGTCCAGGATGTGATCCCCTGGGGCGAGCTGGGCAAGGCGGCCCTGGCGGCGGTGGCGGCGGCGGTCGGCATCTTCGCGCTGCGAGCCGGCACGGTGAGCGCGTGGGTGCGGCTGCCCGAGGGCTTCGTCTGGCGGGTGCTGCCGCTGGCGGTGGCCGGGCTCTTGTTCGTCGTCGGATACATCGCGGTGCTGTACGCCACGGGCATCCGGCCGCTGCGTGTGTTGGCGGGAATGCGGTCCCGCGGGACGGCATGATCGCGGTGATTCGTACACCTGAGGAGGACTTCCCTCCTCAGGAGTGGGTACCTAGTTTGCGGTCCACTGGTTGGGTTGGGAGGGCGTGATGGGTGTGGATGCGATGACGTTGTACCGGCTCGCGCACAAGCTGTACCTGCGTGGGGTTCCGTTGCTACCGGCAGTGCTGCGCAAGGCCATTTACTATCTGCACAACTCGTACATTCCCTACGAGGCGGAGATTGGCGAGGGCACGCAGCTGGGCTACGGCGGCATCGGAGTCGTGATCCACAAGGCGACCAAGATGGGCCGCCACTGCCTCATCTCCCAGCAGGTGACCATCGGCGGACGCTCGGGCATCGAGGGCGCGCCGGTGATTGGAGACTATGTCCGCATCGGCGCGGGCGCGAAGATCCTCGGCAACATCCACATCGGCGACTTCGCGGTGATCGGCGCGAACGCGGTGGTGCTCAAGGATGTGCCGTCGGCCACGGTCGTCGCGGGAGTGCCAGCCAAGGTGCTCCGCCAGGATCCGGATCCCCTCACCACGTACCAGCGTGAGATGGGGCTGCTGCCTCGGCGGCAGGTGCCTTCGTCCCCCATGGAGCTGCCGCTCCAGTAACCGGGAGAGCCGAGCGTCATGCGCGTGCTTCTGATTGGCGACTACCCACCGCCGTACGGTGGGGTGGCGATCCACGTTCAACAACTGCACCGATTTCTTCGCGGGCGTGGTGTCGAGGCGAAGGTGATGGACATTGGCAAGGGCGGCCGGCCGGCTCCGGACGTCATCCCTGTCCAGTCCCTCTCGAAGTTCGGACTACGGCTCGCGGGATTCTTGAGCGCTGGGTGGACGGTGCACGTCCACACCAGCGGCAACAACCCGAAGTCCTGGATGCTGGCCGCGGCGGCGGGAGTCCCGGCGCCCCGGTCGCCTCGGATCATCACCCTGCACTCGGGGCTATTGCCGGACTTCCTGGCGGGCTCCTCGGCTCGCAAGGCCTTGGCCCGGGCGGCGCTGGCCGGGTACTCGCGAGTGGTGGCGGTGTCGCCCGCGGTGAAGGCGGCGCTCGTTGGGTGTGGCGTGCCCGAGGAGAAGATCCTCGTCCAGCCGGCGTTCTGCGCCTCGCAGGTGAAGCCAGGGCCGGTGACGGCCGCGGTGGAGCTGGCCCGGGCCCGGCGCAACCCGCTGCTGGCGATGGCGCACCACCCGTCTCCCGTCTATGGGCGGCTGGTGATGTTCCGTGCGCTGCGGCTGCTCGCACAGGAGCTGCCGGGGGTGGGGCTCGCGGTCTTCGGTCCTGGGACGCGGACCGCCGAGTTCGCTCGCGACGCTCGCGAGACGCACGTGGCGCCGTACCTCGAGGATCTGGGCGAGCTGGAGCACGAGGAGGTGCTCGGCCTGCTGTCGAAGTGCGACGCGTTCATCCGCCCGACGACGCACGACGGGGATGCCATCTCCGTGCGTGAGGCGCTGGCGCTCGGGGTGCCCTGCGTGGCCAGCGACGTGTGCGCGCGGCCCGAGGGGACGTACCTGTTCCACTCGGGGAATGCGCCGGATCTGGCGCTGCGAGTGCGGCAGGCGCTCGTCGAGGGGCCCACGGAGTCGGCCGCTCCGGATGCGGGACCGGTGATGCACCGTCTGTACACGGAGTTGGCGGCGCCGCGGCTCGAGGGCCAGCGGCCGGCCATGGCGACCTAGCTCCGAGCGCTTCAGGTTGGGGGATTTCCACACAGGAGACGAAACATGCGGCGCAGTGAAGACATGGATGTGGCACGCCGGGCCTTGCGGGGGCGGGACCTGGTGGTGTTCTCCAACGACTGGGATGGGGATCCGCTGTCGAAGGTCCACATCATGCGGATCCTCGCCAAGGACAACCGCGTGCTGTGGGTGAACAGCATCGGCAACCGGGCGCCCAAGGCGAACACGCACGATCTCCAGCGCATCTGGCGCAAGCTGTCCTCGTTCACCGAGGGCATCCGCGAGGTGGAGCCCAACCTCTTCGTGCTGGCGCCGCTGGCCATCCCGTTCTACGGCTCGGAGGCGGTGCGCACCACGAACCGGGAGCTGCTGCGGCTCCAGGTGAAGCGGGCGATGGCGAAGCTGCACTTCCAGCGGCCCATCTCCTGGTCCTTCCTGCCGGCCTCGGCGCCGGTGTCGGGCACGCTGGGCGAGGAGTTCATCGTCTACCACTGCGTGGACGAGTTCTCCGCCTTCAGCGACACCAACGGCAAGCACATCGCGGAGCTGGAGGAGCGGCTGCTGCGCAAGGCGAACCTGGTGATCACCTCGGCCGAGCGCCTGCGCGAGAACAAGGCGAAGGTGAACCCGAACACGGTGCTGGTGCGGCACGGCGTGGACTACCAGCACTTCGTGAAGGCGTGCGATCCGGCGACGCAGGTTCCCGAGGACATCGCGAAGCTGCCGGGGCCTGTCATCGGTTTTTTCGGCTTGATGGCCGACTGGGTGGACCAGGAGGCCATCATCGCCACGGCCAAGGCGCACCCGGAAGGCTCGGTGGTGATCATCGGCAAGGTGGCGCCGGACTGCGACGTGTCGGCGATGAAGGCGGTGCCGAACATCCACCTGCTCGGTCGCAAGCCGTACGCGAGCTTGCCCGGCTACTGCAAGGCTTTCGACGTGGCGTTGATGCCCTTCAAGGTCAACGAGCTGACGCTCAATGCGAACCCGCTCAAGGTGCGCGAGTACCTGGCCGCGGGGCTCCCGGTGGTGTCCACGGACATCCCCGAGGTGCGCAAGGTGGGGCTGTGCAAGCTGGCTTCCTCCACGGAGGACTTCGTCCGCAAGGTGGATGAGTGCCTGGCCGAGGGCAGCGGGCCGGCCCGCGAGCGCGCCGAGCGCATCTTCCACGAGAGCTGGGATGCCCGCGTCGAGGACATCCGCAACCACGTGGGCGAGGCCATGCTCAGGGCGGGCCGCGGCCTGTAGCCCGGCTCACGCGGTGCCGGAGGAGGCGCGGCCGGTGATCACGGCCTCCAGCCGCGCGTACCGGGCCGCCACGCGAGCGTAGTCCTTGGGGGAGAGGGTGCGAGCATCCAGCGCTCGCGCCAGCTCCTCGCGTGCTTCCAGGTAATGAGCGGCGGGGATGCCGCAGCGTTGCTCGAGCATCCGAGCGGCTTCCTCCTCTGAGAGCGCGAGGGGGATGCCCAGCCGCTCGTGCATGAGCTGGCGCAGGTGCCGGGCCAGCTCCGGCAGCAGCTCGCGCTCCACCTTGGCCCGGCGTGCGAGCCAGCCCAGCGACTGCACGTACTCCAGCGACGAGCGGTGGCGCTCGGGCAGCTGGGGCCTGGGCGCTCCGAAGCGAGTGCCCCGGGCGAACACATAGAGTCCTCCCACCGCCAGACACTGGAGCGCGAACACCCAGAGCCCTCGTGACAGGGGCGGCGGAGGGGCCTGCACATGGTGGAACTCGTCGAACACCATGGGGCCGCGGGCGGCCAGGGCGTCCCAGAAGCGCAGGTTGTCGAGCAGCTCGAGCCGCCGGTTCTCCGCGAGATCGGGCCCCGCGGCCACGTACACCTCGCCCTGACCCAGCCCGAGCCGCCAGAGCGCCACACTGTTCTCCAGGCCCGCGAGGGGCACGGCCTCGGCCAGCCCCACGGTGACGCCTCGGTCGCGAGCCACTCGGAGGCTGCTCAGGCCCCGCGCCGCGCCCGCGGGGAGCCAGAACTCCACGGTGGTGCCTCCGAGATCCTGATCACCCGGAGGCAACCCCTTCGAACTCGAGGGGAGAAATGGGCCTCGCTCCAGCTCCAGCCACTGGTCCATCGCCGGCTGGCCCGATTCCTTCTCCCGCGAGGTGAGGAAGACGAGGGTCCCGCCGGCGCGGACGAAGCGCTGCAGCGCCTCCACCTCGGTTGAAGACACGGCCCGCTCCCGAGGCGCGGCGATGACGACGGTTCGGGTACCCGGGGGCAGGGCCTCGAGGGACTCCTGGTGTGCCTCCACCGAGGCGCCCCCTTCGCGCAGATAGAGGTAGAGCGCGCGGAGCCCGAGGGGGCCCGGGTTCTCCACGGAGGGCAGCGTGGACTCCGGTGGAGCCTGTCGAGTGGCCAGGCCCATCGCCGCCGCGAGGGTGATGAGCAGCCCGAAGAGGAGGAAGGTGCGCAGGTTCTTCATGCCACGCCTCCCGGAGGCGAGGCGTGCAGGCGCTCCACATCCGCGACGAAGCGGGAGGCTTCCTCGGGAGGCACGGGGGACAGCGAATAGAAGGTGCGGTCGTACCAGCGCACGAGCCGCTCCACCTCCTGCACGAGCGGTCCCGGAGCTCCACGGCCGGGCAGCTCGGCGGCGAGCTCACGGTTCGTCTTCACCCGGTCCGGACGGGCCAGCTTGCGCTCTTCGAGCGTGGAGAGCAGGCCCAGCAACCCCTGGCGGATCGCTTCACGCGGGTCCAAAGCGAGCGCCTCCCGAGCCCGCTGCAGGTGTTCACGGGGTGAATCGAGCGCGAGCGGCGCATGGGCTCCTGTGCTGGCACGGGCCGGAGCGGCAGCGGGGCGGCGCCACCGCCGGAACCACAAGAGTCCCCAGAGCCCCACGGCCAAGGCCAGCCCCAGCATCACGGCTCGAGTGACGACGGCGAAGCTCTGGGCGCCTCGGGACTGGAAGAAGCCGCTGAGCCAGGCGTCGATCTGTCGAAGCAGCCGCTGGAGCAGATCCGTGTTGCGCTTGCGAGCCTGGGAGAACTCAGGCCGATCGAGGATGGCTCGGAGCCGGTCGGGAGCGCTCGTGGGGGCGGACGCCGGAGGGCGC